>NZ_JBSGCE010000006.1:0-278681 GCF_053601695.1 Nonomuraea sp. NPDC004702 | reverse complement strand
TGATCAAGAATGAGGGAGACAGTCTAGTGTGATCATCCTGAGCCTGCCGAGCGATTATTCGCGTCCCGGCCAGGGCGGCCTCCGCCGCGGCCAGCCGGGCCGGCAGCTCGGCCTCGGCCGCCGCCACCTCGGCCTCGCGCCGGGCCAGCGCCTCCAGCTCACCGGCCAGCGCGGCGAGCTCCCGGTCGACGTCGATCAGGTCGGCGGCGGCGTCGCGTACGGCCTGGGCCGCCGGGATGCGCGCCGCGGCCACCCGCGCGCCGGCGAGCCTGTTCTCGGCGTCGGCGACCAGGCCGGGCAGGACGGCGAGCCGCGCGGCGGCGGTCTCGTCGGCGCTGACCAGCTCGGACAGCTCCTGCGCCACCCGCGACAGGTCGCGCCGGACGACCGACAGCCGGGCCTCCTCGGTGAGCAGCTCGGACAGCCGGGCCAGCTCGGCGCGGCGCTCCCGCTCCAGGCCCTCCAGCTCCTCCACCGACGGCTCCGCGCCGCTCGCCGGCCCCTCGACGCCTGGCGTGGATCGGCGGGTGAGGAGGGGACGGGCGCGGGCCAGGGCGTCGGCGACCATGGCGCGGGCCTTGGCGGCGGCCTCGGCGCGCTGCCCGGCGGCCGTGATGAGCGGGAGCACGCGGTCGGCGCGGGCGGCGTCGTCGATGACGGCCTGGAGGTCGGCGCGTTCGTCGGCGCGCTCGTCGAGGGTGCGGCGCAGGGTCAGGGCCTCGGCGTGGCGGCGGCGGCGGTCGGCGAGGGCGGCGGCCTGCTCGAAGCGCGACCGCGCCGCGCGTACGGCGTCGCCCGCGGCGGCGTGCCGCTCCTCGCACCGGTGGACGACGGCCCGCGCCGCGTCCAGCAACGCGCCGGCCCATCCGAGCGGATCGTCCGCCGCCGACGGCAACCCCCCGTCGCCGGCACCGCCGTCCGGCGCGGAGGCGAGGACGGGGCCGGCCCCCGCACCGCCGTCCGGCGCGGGGGCGAGGAGGGGCCCGGCGGCCTCCTCCAGGCGTTCGACGGCGAAGGCGACCTCGCGCCCCAGCTCCTGCTCCTCCCGCCCCGTGGCCCGCCGCCGCTCGGCCAGCCACGCCTCGGCCTGGGTGAACACCTTGACGGTGAACAGCCGCTCCAGCAGCCGGGCGCGGTCGTCGCCGTCGGCGCGCAGGAACTTGGCGAAGTCGCCCTGCGGCAACATCACCACCTGGCAGAACTGCTCGGCGTTCATCCCGAGCAGCCCGCCCACCAGGTCGCCCGCCTCGTCGAGCCGGGTCGTGAGCCCCTGCCAGGCGGCCCCGCGGCGCTCCTCGACGACGACCTTGGCCTTCTCCTCGGTGAACCCGGCGCCGCGCAACTTGGGACGCTGCCACGACGGCGACCGCCGGATGCGCAGCGAACGGCCCCGGATCGTGACCTCCAGCGTCACCGAGGGGCCGGCGCCGGCGGGCGCGTGGTCGCAGCGCAGGCTGCGGGCGCTGTTGCGCTGGCCGGGCACGACGCCGTAGAGGGCGAAGCAGAGCGCGTCGAGGATCGTGGTCTTGCCCGCCCCGGTGGGCCCGTGGATGAGGAACAGGCCCGCCTCGGTGAGGGCGTCGAAGTCGACCGTCTCGGTGCCGGGGAAGGAGCCGAAGGCCGTGAGGGAGAGCAGGTGCGGCCGCATCTACGCCATCGTCTCCTTCGTCCGCGACGCCTCGACCGCCTGTCTCAGCAGCTCTTCCTCCTCGGGCGCGGCGGGCTCGCCGCGCACCTCGCGGACGAAGTCGAGGGCGACCTCGGCCTCGGGCCGCCCGCTGACCCGCACCGGGCCGGCGGCGGGCGCCGCGCCCACCGGGTCGAACGACAGGGCGAGGGCGTGCGGGAAACGGGCCCGCAGCCGGTCCATGGCCTGCTTGGGACGGACGGCGTCGGTCAGGGTGATCTGCAGCCAGTGGTCTTCGCAGGCGGAGAAGGCGGGCAGGGTCAGCAGGTCGTCGAGGTCGCCGCGGAGCCGCCCGACCGGCCGGGGCACGGGCGCGGGCACGAACTCCGCGCCCGAGCCGAGCGTGACCAGCCAGCAGCCCTTGACGTGGCCGGTCTCGGAGAAGGAGTAGGCCAGCGGGGAGCCGGAGTAGCGCACGGTCTCGGACATGCGCTGCCGCCCGTGCAGGTGGCCGAGCGCGACGTAGTCGACGCCGTCGAAGGCCGACAGGGGGACGTGGGACACGCCGCCCACGCTGATGTCGCGCTCGCTGTCGCTGGCCTGGCCACCGGTCACGAAGCAGTGGGCCAGCACGACGGCGGCCCGATGGCGGACGGCGTCGGCGCGCACGCGGCTCATCGCGTGGGAGATCGCGGCGGTGTGGCCGCGGTCGGGCAGCTGCCAGGGGGTGCGCACCAGCTCGGGCTCCAGGTAGGGGATGCCGTAGAAGGCGACGTCGCCGACCAGCACCGGCTCCCACGACTGCGCGGGCTCGGTGCGGACGTGCACCCCCGAGGACTCGAACAGCGCCGACCCGAACCCCAGCCGCAGCGCCGAGTCGTGGTTGCCGCTGATCAGCACCACCCGCGCCCCGGCGGCGCGCAGGCGGGCCAGCGCGTCGGAGAGCAGGGCCACCGCGTCGACCGGCGGCAGGGCGCGGTCGTAGACGTCGCCGGAGACGGCCACGACGTCGACCCGCTCGGCGCGCACCGTCTCGACCAGGTGGTCGACGAACGCGGCCTGCGCCCCGAGCAGGCTCTCCCGATGGAAGGAGCGCCCGAGGTGCCAGTCGGAGGTGTGCAGGATCCGCATGTCGCAGGAAGCTAACATCTCTCACCGACAAATGCGGCCCCTCCCGTCACAGAAGCCGGGAGTAGGCTGGATGATCGGCGGGCAAACCAACGCACATGGGGAGGCCGATGCGCACTGGCCGTGGCACCTTGAGCGTCGCCGCCGGCCTGGTGCTGGTGGCTCTCGCGTCGGTCGGCTACGTGTTGCCGCCCGCGTTCGACCCGCCGCCGCTGAAGGCGGATCCGGCGTTCGCCGCGATTCCCCCGCAACCGGCCGACGAGCTGCGCCCGGTGGTTGCGGCCGCCCCCGTGCGGCGGGAGGAGATCTCGCTGCCGGCCGAGGGCCAGCGCCTGGAGGGCACCTTACGCGTGCCGCTCTCGCCCGGCCCGCACCCGGCGATGGTGTTCGTGTCGGGGTCGGGCAACGGGTCGCGGACGGAGTTCACGCCGCAGGCGGAGTTCCTGGCCAGGGCGGGCGTGGCGACGATCGCGTTCGACAAGCGCACGGTCGGCTACGACTTCCGCGACCGCGACTTCGGGCTGCTGGCCGACGACGCGCTGCGCATGGTGGAGTACCTGCGCACCCGGCCGGAGGTGGACGCCTCGCGCGTCGGGCTGTGGGGGGTCAGCGAGGGCGGCTGGGTCGTCCCGATCGCGGCGGCGAAGAGCGCGGCGGTGGGCTTCGCGGTGCTGGTCTCCTCGCCGAACGTCTCGCCGCTACGGCAGGTCGCCTGGGCCCTGAACGAGCAGCTGCTGCGGCTGCACGCCCCCATCGGCGCCCGCGACCTGCTGACCAGGGCGATGGGCGGCGTCGGCTTCACCTTCCTGCGTTACGACGCGATGCCGGCCTTACGTCAGGTCAAGCAGCCGGTCCTGGCGTTCTACGGCACGACCGACCCCTCGATCCCCTTCGTGGAGTCCACCAAGGCGCTGGTCACGGCGCTCACCGAGGCGGGCAACGACCGGTACACGATCCGCTTCATGGACAAGGGCGACCACGCGATGCGGGTCAACGGCGGCCCGTTCACCAAGGGCTACCTGGAGACGCTGGCCAACTGGATCACCGGCCTGCCGGGCACCGCCAGGCCGTCGGCGCACATGGCGGGCAGCACGCCGGTCCAGCGGTTCGAGGCCAGCGACGTGCCCGCGGCCCCCTGGTACGCGGGCGGCACGATGCTGGGGCTGACCATCTGCCTGGCCGCCGTCGGGTACGTGGCCGGCCCGGTGGCGGCGATGGTCGTCCGGCTGCGCGGTCACGGCAGGGAGCCGGTCGAGACCAACGCCCGGCTGTGGCCGCCGATCAGGCGCAGGCTGCGCAGGATGGCGTGGACGGGCCTCGGCCTGCTGGCCTCGGTCGTGGCGTTCATCATGCTGCTGGTGCTGTTCTCGGTGAACCAGGCGGGCGCCTGGCCGGCCGTGCTGGCCGGCTGGCTGGTGGTCCGCGTGCTGGCCGTGCTCATGCTGGTCCAGGAGGTCACGGCGGTGGCCGCGTACGTGTCGGCGCTGCGCGAGGGCATGCGGCCCACCCGGTGGCAGTACGTGGCGATCGGCGGCGTGCTCGGCGGCACCGGGCTGCTCCTGGTGGCGGCGGCCTACTACGGCCTGTTCTCGTTCCCCTGGTAGGAAGTGCCCTGGTAGGCGTTCATCCAGCGGTCGAGTTCGGCGAAGACCTGCTTGCGCGCGGGCTCGGCCGACAGCACCAGGTCGTGCACGCCGTCCTGGATGCGCACGCAGGTGACGTGGGGGCCGATCGAGGTGGCCCAGCGGGCCATGTGCTCCGGGTCGAGCACGATGTCGGCCGAGCGCGCCTCGGGCACGAAGTCGCGTACCCGCAGACCCGTGGAGGAGGCCAGGACGAGCACCGGCACGTCCACCGCCAGCCCGCGGTGCAGCCGCCGCTGGGCCCGCCGGATGGCGGCCAGCCACATGGCGTGCACGGAGAACCCGACCAGCGGCTTGAGTTCGAGGTCGTAGTCCCATTCGCCCTGTTCGGTGCGGTGCAGGCTCTGGCCGTAGGCGGTGCTGATGCCGAGGGGCAGCGGCCGCCGGACGTAGGACATCGGGGTCTTGAGCAGGTCGGCGGCCAGCCGGAGCGGGGCCGGCACGTTGAGGTCGAGGAACGGGCTGTTGAGCACGAGCCCCTGCACCAGGCCCCGGCCGCGGACCCGGTCGGCCCACAGCGCGGTGATCAGGCCGCCGGTGGAGTGCGCGTTGACGGTCAGCTCGTCGTGGTCGCGGCGGATGAGCCGGACTGCCTCGTCGATCTCGGGGAAGTAGTCGGTGACGCTCCTGATCAGCCCTCTGGTCTGGTGCGGGAGCAGTGAGCGGCCGTACTTGCGCAGGTCGAGGGCGTAGAAGTCGATGCCGCGCTGGACGTAGTGGTCGGCCAGATGGTCCTGGAAGAAGTAGTCGGTGAACCCGTGGACGTAGAGCACCGCCCTGCGCGAACCGGTCTTCCTGGAGATCAGGGTCGCGACGACCTCGCCCTCGAAGTCGGGCTGCATGGGGAGAACGGTGATCTCGTACATATCAGACAGAATATGGATTGTCCGGCCATGTGGGGACGCCGGGCGGAAGGTCGGTGCTCACCTTCATCGGGAAGTCGGCCGGACGCTTCTCCAGGAACGCCGTCACCCCCTCCACCGTGTCGGCCGCGCCCCCGAGTTCGGCCATGAGCCTGGAGTCGGCGGCGTGCGCCTCCCACGGCGAGGCGGCCGACAGGCCCGACCACATCAGCCTGCGCACGGCGGCGACGGAGACGGCCGAGGTGTTCTCGGCGATCTCGCGGCCGAGCGCGTACGCGGCGGGCAGCAGTTCCTCGTCCGGCAGCACCCGCGAGACCAGGCGGCCCTCCAGCGCCTCTGCGGCGGGGAAGACCCGGCCGGTCACCGCCCACTCCATGGCCCGCGAGATGCCGACCACCCGGGGCAGGAACCAGCTCGACGCCGCCTCCGTGACGATGCCGCGCCGGGCGAACACGAACCCGAATCTGGCGCTCTCGGCGGCCAGCCGGACGTCCATGGGCAGCGTCATCGTGACGCCCACGCCCACCGCCGGGCCGTTGATCGCGGCGATGACGGGCTTGAGCGAGGCGGCGATCCGCAGCGCGACCGTGCCGCCGCCGTCGCGCGGCGCACCCTCGACCAGCTCGGCCGGTTCGGCCTCCGCCCGGTGGCCGAACGTGCCTCCGCCGCCGCCCAGGTCGGCCCCCGCGCAGAAGGCCCGCCCGGCTCCCGTGACGACCACCGCGCGCACGTCGTCGTCGGCGTCGGCGAGGTCGAACGCGCTGATCAGCTCGGCGCGCATGGTCAGGGTGAAGGCGTTGAGCCGCTCGGGGCGAGACAGTGTGATGGTGGCGACGCGATCGGCCACGTGGTACTCGATCTCGGAGAAGGCCATGACCCGAATCTTATTCGGTTACCGATGTTCACCCTCCGATAAAGACATATTTCGCATCCAATGCGTAGGCTGCCCGCGCTGTCCGTGCCTGCGGGTTACGGTGGAGTTCGGGGAACGGGGATGCCGTGCAGGGTAAGGAACCGGTGAGCGCGGGAGCGGTCCTCGGCTGGCTGGCGCTCTCGGCGCTGGCGCCCGGGGCCGCCCATCTGCGTGCCGGCCGGCGCACGACCGGCCTGATCCTGCTGTCGTGCTACTTCGCCGGCCTGCTGGCGCTGCTGGCACTCGCGCTGACGACCAACAACCTGCTGGGCTCGCTGACCCAGGACTCGTGGCTGACCGCGATCGTCGTCGGAGCCGCGGCGCTGGGCGTCGCCTGGTTCACGGTGATCGTGCACTCCTTCGTGGTGCTGCGTCCCGGGCGGCTGCCGCAGAACGGCCAGATCCTGGCCGGCACCCTCGCGGGGCTGCTCGCCGTCGCCGTGGTGGTGCCGTTCGGGCTGGTCGCGCAGAACGTGTGGATGTCCCAGCAGACCCTCGACGACATCTTCACCGGCCCCGAGCCGGCCGAACCCGCCGTCCCGGCCGGGCAGGAGCCGCCGCGGGACCCGTGGGCCGGTCGTGACCGGGTCAACATCCTGCTCCTCGGCGGCGACGCCGACGACAACCGCACCGGCGTGCGCACCGACAGCGTGAACGTGGCCAGCATCGACGTGAAGTCCGGCAACACCGTGCTGGTCAGCCTGCCGCGCAACCTGGAGAACGTGCGCTTCCGTCCCGGCACGCCCATGGCCCAGCGATTCCCCGACGGCTTCCGCCTGCCGCCCGACCCCGGCGGCGGCCGCAGCGACCTGCTCAACAGCGTCTGGGAGTACGCCGACGCCCACCCGGAGATCTTCGGCGGCCGCCGGCAGCAGGGCCCGCAGGTGCTCATGGACACCATCGGCTACACCCTCGGCCTGAAGATCGACTGGTACGCCCTGGTCAACATGTGGGGCTTCGCCCGGCTCATCGACGCCATCGGCGGCATCACGCTCACCGTCGAGCAGGACGTGGTGTTCGGCAAGTACAACGAGGGCCTCGTCAAGGCCGGCACCAGGAAGCTCAAGGGCGCCGACGCGATGTGGTACGCCCGCTCCCGCACCTTCAGCGACGACTACACCAGGATGCGGCGGCAGCGCTGCGTGCTCGGCGCGCTGCTGGACCAGGCCGACCCGGCGACCGTGCTGGTCCGCTTCAACCGGATCGCGCTGGCCGCCAAGGAGCTGATCAGGACCGACATCCCGCGCTCGATGCTGACGAACCTGGTGCCGCTGGCGCTCAAGGTCAAGAACGCGAAGGTGACGAGCCTGCAGTTCGTGCCGCCGCTGATCCGCACCGGCTACCCCGACTGGGACAAGATCCGCCGGCTGACCGCCAAGGCCGTGCGCGACTCGGCCGCGACCACGTCCGCCGTCGCCGCCTCCGCGACCCCGTCGGCGAGCCCGTCGGCCACGGCGTCGGCCACGGGCGGCCCCTCGCCCAGGAAGTCCACCCAGCCCTCCGCGCCGCCGACCAAGGGGCTCACCGAGGGATGTGGCGCGGGTTGAGCCGGACGCCCTGACGAGCCCGGTCACGGATGGCATGCTGGGGGACTCGGCAAACCTGGAGGAGATTCGCGATGTCCCACCCCCTCGGCAGCTCGCCCGCCGTCCGGCGCACCCCTCTCGACGCCGAGGAGAGAGTGCGGGCCGAGGCCGGCTTCGTCCCCCTCGTGGCCCAGCACCTGGCCGAGAACGGCCGGTTCAGGGTGAGCGCCGACAGCGCCGAGCTGGTGGAGGTCTTCCAGGGGGTCGCCCGCAAGGTGGGCGAGCTGCTCGGCCGGCCGGTGGTCAGCTACTCCAACGGCCGGTACATGGTGATCACCTTCGCCCAGGACTCACCGGTGGGCTGAGGCCGCACTGCGGTCAAGCAGGGCGCGCAGGATCCGGTGGGGGTGCGTCCAGAGCAGCGCGCCGCCGGCGCCGGGCACGACGTGCCGCACGGCTCCCGGGATGCGGGCGGTCAGGCCCTCCCCCAGGTCGGGCGAGTGGGTGGCGTCGTGCTCGCCGTACCAGACGTCGACCGGCGCCGTGATCGACGACAGGTCGACGCCCCAGCGGCCCATCGCCAGGACGGTGTCGCGGGCGTAACCGGCCGGCCCCTGCGCGAACGCCTCCGCCAGCGCCTCGCGATATCCGGCGGCGAACTCGGGCCGCTGGTAGACGGCCAGGTCGCAGGCCGGGCTGCCGCCCATCACCAGATCCCACATCGCCTGCGGGGTGAAGCCCGCGAAGATCCGCTCGGCCGCCTCCGGGTCGCGCGTGGACAGGTCCGTCAGCTGCCGCAGCTCGGCGGGCAGCGCGCCGGCGAAGCGCGGGTCGGCCACCTCGTCGGCGGCCGAGACCAGGGCCAGCGCGCCGGTCACGCCGGCGGCGGCGCAGGCGAGCGCGAACGGCGCGCCCTGCGAGTTGCCCACCATGGCCGGACGCCCGAGGCCGCGCAGCCCGGCGAAGACCTCGACGTCGGCGGCGAACCCGGCGAACGTGCGGCCCGGCGCGGGGGTGGAGGCGCCCAGTCCGGGCCGGTCCAGGGAGATCAGGCGCACGCCGAGGTCGTCGGGCGCCGCCGCGCCCATGCCGAGCCGGCGGCTGGTGGCGGCCCCCGGGGAGAGCAGGACCGGCCTCCCGTCCGGCGGCCCCCACTCGGCCCAGCCCAGGAGGCGGCCATCGGGCAGCCGTTCGGCGCCCGTGCGGGCAGGAGGTGCGACCAGGGTGTTCATGCGCCCATCATCCCGTGCGCACCTCGGGGTGCTTCCACCGGTTTTCCGTGGCACGCCGGGCCGCCCGGCAGGTGAATCCGCAGGTCATCCTGCACACTGGGCTTGTGCTCATCGATCTCGTTCCGCCCTTCGAAGGGCGTCACTGTGAGACGACCACCGCCGGCACGCTGCTGCGGCACGCGGGCGTGGAGCTGTCGGAGGCGATGCTGTTCGGGCTGGGCGAAGGGCTGAGCTTCATCTACTGGGACAGCGGCTCGCTGGACGTCCCGCTGATCGGCGGACGGGTCAAGCCGCACGCGCTCACCGAGAAGCTGGCCGCCGCGCTCGGGTTCACGCTGGACACGCAGGAGACCTCCTCCCCCATCACGGCCTGGTCGAACGTTCGCCGGCACCTCGACGAGGGCACCCCCGTCGGGATCCGGCTCGACTGCTATCACCTCGACTACATCAGGACGCCCTACCACTTCGGCGGCCACTACGTGGCGATGGTCGGTTACGACGAGGGCCACGCCCACCTCGTGGACACCGCCCAGCAGGGCACCCGCAACCGGGTCCCGCTCGACTCGCTCGAACGGGCCCGCGCGGCGACCGGGCCGATGACGGCGCACAACCTGTCGTACACGCTGGGGCCGTGCGCCGAGCCCGACCTGCCGCAGGCCGTCAGGACGGCCGTCCGGTCCACCGCCGCCGCCTTCCTCAACCCGGCGATGAGGAACGTCGGCTACCGGGGCATCGAGCAGGCCGCCGCGCTCATCCCCACCTGGCTGGAGCGCGGGCCGACCGCGCAGCTCACGCGTACGGCCAACCTCATGGAGCGGGGCGGCACGGGCGGCGCGTTCTTCCGCAACCTCTACACCGAGTTCCTGGCCGAGGCCCAGATGATCGCGCCCGGCAAGGCCCTGGAGACGGCCTGCCAGGCGTACATGGCGCTGGCGCCCAAGTGGAGCGAGGTGGCCGACCTGCTGGCCCAGGCCGGGGAGACCGGCCGGCAACAGCCGCTCGACCAGGCGGGGACGCTGCTGTACGACCTGGCCGTGCGCGAGCGGCTGGCCATGGAGACGCTGTACGAGGCGGCGTAGCGGAAGCGGGACCGGCGGGGTCAGCGGGGGCGGCGGAAGGTGGCGCGCCAGCGGTGGCGTCCGCCGTCGCGCAGGTCCTCGATCCGCTCAGCCGTCAGCCCGCCGGTCGCGAACGCCGCGATCTCCGACGCCGTCAGCGGCCACGGCGGGGCGCCGACCGGCCCGCCGTCCTCGCGGCCGGACGCGATCACCAGCAGCGTGCCGCCGGGGCGGACGAACCCGGCGACGCTCTCCGTGGCGCGGGCGTGCAGCTCCTCCGGGAGGGCCTGCACGGTCATGATCTCCACCACCAGGTCGAAGGCGTGCCGCCAGGCGGCGGGCGGGTCGAGCAGGTCGGCGGTGACGTAGTCGACCGGGCTGTCCGGGAACCGCTCGCGGGCCAGGCGCACGGCCGACGCGCTCACGTCGAAGGCGACCGTCGCGTGACCGAGGGCCGCCACGTGCTCGGCGTCGTCGCCCAGGCCCGCGCCCACCACGAGCGCCCGTCCGCCGCCGGGGCCGCGTCCGGCGGTCCACTCCACGAGCAGGAAGTGCGGGGTGCGCGAGTCCCAGGGCACGATCGCGTCGCCGGTCGCCGACTCGGCGTAGAGGTGCTCGAACCAGCCGGTCGGGTCGTCGGCGGCCAGCGATCGGGCGGCCAGCCGCCTGGCGTCGGCGTCGGGGTCGCGCTCGGTCATCGGCTCTCCGGGTCGGTCATGCGGGTCGTGCGGGCCGGTCATGCGTGGAAGGACTCCTTGGCCAGGCGGCCGAGGCGGGTCTCGTCGATGGTGTGGCCCAGGCCGGGCTGGGTGAGCGGGACGGCGATGACGCCCGCGTTCGCGCCCACCAGCGGCGTGACGATCTGGTTCTGCTTCGGCGGCTGGGTGACGTCGCACGGCAGCGTGCAGCCGGGCAGGCTGGCGACCGCCACCGTGGCCGCCCTGGCCAGGCCGGCTCCCTGGCCGCCCGCGCACTGGATGTCCCAGCCGGCGGCGGCGGCCCGGTCGTGCGCCCGCCGGGCCTCCGACAACGACGGGAAGGCGGTGGGGCGCAGCAGGAGCACCCTGGCGGCGCGCAGGGTCAGGTAGTCGTCCAGCTCGGCGGTCGAGCGCACCTCGACGGCGACCGAGGCGGCCACGTCGTCCTGGAGCGCGGCGTGCGCGTGCACGTCGCCGAGCGGGAAGGGCCGCTCGATGACCTCCAGGCCGTAGGAGTCGAGGGCGACGAGCTGGCCGAGGTCGGTGTAGGCGTTGCCGCCGTCGACGGCCAGGGTCAGTGCGGGGTAGGCGCGCCGGACCGCGCGTACGGGCTCAACGTCCCAGCCGGGCCTGATGTCGAGGGTGACGTGCCCGTAACCGGCGCAGACCTGCTGGTTGACGCGGGCGACCAGGCTCTCGACGGACGGGTCGGGCGCCAGGCGCACGGTGGCCATCACCGAGGTACGGGTGCCGCCGATCGCGTGCGCGAGCGGCACGCCGCGCATCCTGGTCCACAGGTCCCAGCAGGCCATGTCGACGGCCGGATCGCCGCTCGGCACGGCGTCGGGGTGCTCCCAGTCGACGCCGATCAGCAGCGCGGCCAGCGACTCCTCCAGCCGCGACCAGGCCTTGGGCTCCGGCGAGACGGCCTCGCCCCAGCCGGTCATGCCGCCGTGGTCGGTGAGCTTGACGAGCAGGCTCTCCGACCTCGCGCCGTACGGCAGGACCAGCCGGAAGACCTCCAGCTCCCGCACTCGCGGCATGAACCCCCCTTAAGCCATGACGAGAGAGTCGTCGCGCCTGGTGAAGGCCATCCACGCCGATGCGTTTGGCAGCGTTCTCAGCACTATGACGTTCTCATCACTATGACGCGGTCCCTTCCATAGTGCCTGCCTTGGCGGACTGCACAAAACGGGGGGCCAGCACGACGGCCAGGACGGCGAGCACGACGGTGAATCCGAGCCCCACGGCGTAGTTCTCGCCCGTGGCGGTGAACAGGGCGCCGCTGACGGCGACGGCCACGACGGTGAACACCGACTCGCCGACGCCCACGGCCGCGCTGTTCTGCCCTTCCTCGCCCTCCTTGGACATCTCCAGCACCAGCACGGACACCGTGGGGTGCAGCGCGCCGATGCCGAGGCCGGAGACGGCCATGGCGACGTAGGCGATCGCGATGGGCAGGGAGTCGACGAGCACGAGCGACACCAGCGCGATGCCGACGGCGATCATCGCGGCGCCGCCGCGGATGGCGGCCATGTGGCTGATCGTGCCGCGGCCCTTGATCCAGGAGCCGGTGGACCAGCCGAGCGCCCCCACCGTGAGGACGACGCCCGCGCCGGTGGCGGTCAGGCCGCGCTCCTTCATCAGCATGAGCGGGATGAGCACCTCGGCGGCCATGAGCGAGCCGTAGGCCAGGCCGCGCAGCACGGGGGCGGACGGCAGGCCGCGGGCGGCGCGCAGCGAGCCGGGCAGCAGCAGCTTGGGCAGGGCCACGGCCAGCAGGACGACGCCGGCCACGAGCAGCGGCAGGCCGTCCAGCTTCGCGGCGCTGCCGTACTGGATGAGGGCGGCGGCGACGGCGGTCAGCGTGGCCCAGACGAGCTTGCGGCCGATGCCGGGGGCGGGTTCGGCGGAGCCGCGCTCGACCGAGCGGCCCGCGGTGCCGCGCCACAGCAGCAGCGCCGCGGGGATGACCAGCGCGGAGACGCCGAGGAAGATCCAACGCCAGCTCACGTTCTCCACGACGAACCCGGCGATGGCCGGGCCGATCATGGAGGGCACCACCCAGGCGGCCGAGAACAACGCGAACACCTTGGGATGCATGACCCCCGGGAAGACCCGGGCGACCAGCACGTACAGGGACACCTGGATCAACCCGGCGCCGAGCCCCTGGACGAACCGTCCGGCGACCAGCACCTCCATCGTGGGCGCGAACCCGGCGACCAGCAGCCCGGCCACGAAGGCGACCACGCCGACGGCGATCGGCTGCACCGGCCCCCGCACGTCGCTCCACCTGCCGCCGAGCACGGTCGCGATCACGCTGGCCGCGAGGGTGGCGCTGAAGGCCAGGTTGTACAGGGGCATGCCGTCAAGGTCGCGGGCCACGATCGGCATCGCGGTCGCCACCGCCATCGCCTCGAAGGCCACCAGCATGACGAGCGCGACCAGGCCGACGCTGAGCGCCCGGTACCGCGCGGACAACACCCCGGCCGGGGCCGGGGCGACGTCCTCGATCGGATCAACAGTCGTAGTCATGACGGTAAAGCTACGAGGAAGCCCGGACCGGCACATCGGGCGCGGGGCCTAGGCAATTGGGCCTAAGGCATGCGCGACTCGATGCCGTCGAGCAGCAGTTCCAGGCCGTAGCGGAAACGTTCCTCGCCGCCGGCGGCGACCAGGTCGTCGATGTGCTCGACCAGGTAGGGGAAGCGGTCGCGGGGCAGGGCGCGGTAGTAGTCGGCGACCTGGCTGACGAAGGAGGCGAAGTACTCCTCCTGAGAGGACACGCCGGCGGCGCGCATCCGGCTGATGTGCACCGAGCCCTCGTAGGCGTCGCCGATGAGGTAGAGGGACAGGCGGTCGAGGCACAGGGCGGCCTCGCGCGGCGGCATGCCGGCCTCCACCAGCAGCCCGTAGACGAACTCGCCGGTGCGCAGCGAGTTGCCGCCCGAGGGGATGTTCGCCAGGGCCGCCCTGGCGACGTCGGCGTGCCTGTTCAGCACCCGGTAGACCTCCAGCGCGTACGACCTGAGCTGGTCCTTCCACTGGCCTGGGTCGCGCTCGGGCAGCCGGATCTCGCCGAGCACCCGGTCGTAGACCAGTTCGAGCAGCTCCTCCTTGTTGGCCACGTGCGCGTACAGCGAGGCGGGGCCGGTGTCGAGCTCCTGGGCGACGCGTCTCATGCTGAGCGCGTCGAGCCCTTCGGCGTCGAGGACGCGCAGCCCGGTCTCGACGATGAGGTCCTGGCTGAGCTGCCGCCTAATCTGCGGTTGCTTGCGGGACTTGCGCCACGGCGGCACCGGCACGGCTTCTTCCTTGCTCCCCATGGCGAACACTGTACTTGACACGAACGGTGTTCGCCACTAAAACAGTGTTCGTAAACGAACAGTGTTCGTACCTAAGAACGGCGTTCTAAGGAGTTCCTGTGACAGTGACCAATGCGGGGCAGGCCACGGAGGCCGTCGCGCCCTACCGGTGGCGCTGGGCCGCCCTTTTCGTGATCCTGGCCGCCGAGGTGATGGACCTGCTCGACGCGCTGATCACCACGATCGCCGCCCCCACCATCCGCGCCGACCTGGGCGGCAGCGACAGCCTCGTGCAGTGGCTCGGCGCCGGTTACACCCTGGCCATGGCCGTCGGCCTGGTCACCGGCGGGCGGCTCGGCGACCTGTTCGGCCGCAAGCGCATGTTCCTCATCGGCGCCTTCGGCTTCACCGCCGCCTCGCTGCTGTGCGGAGTGGCGGGCAGCCCCGAGATGCTCATCGCCAGCCGCGTGCTGCAGGGCCTGTTCGGCGCCGTGATGCTGCCGCAGGGGCTGGGGCTGATCAAGGAGATGTTCCCGCCGCAGGAGATGGGCAAGGCGTTCGGCATGTTCGGGCCCGTCATGACGATCTCGTCGGTCGGCGGTCCCGTGCTGGCCGGCTGGCTGGTCGACGCCGACTTCTTCGGCACCGGCTGGCGCATGATCTTCCTGATCAACCTGCCGATCGGCCTGGCCGCCGCCGTCGCCGGCATCCGCTTCCTGCCCGAGTACCGCCTCTCGAACGCCACCAGGCTCGACCTGGTCGGCGTCGGCCTGGTCTCGGTGGCCGGGTTCCTGCTGATCTACCCGCTGATCCAGGGCCGCGAGCTCGACTGGCCCGCCTGGACGTTCGTCTCGATGGCCGCCTCGCTGGTCGTCTTCGCCGTGTTCGGCCGGTACGAGTCGCGCCGCGCCGCGTCCGGCAAGGACCCGCTGGTCACGCCCAGCCTGTTCCGCAAGCGGGCCTTCTCCGGCGGCCTGGTGGCCGGTCTGGCGTTCTTCTCCGGCATGATCGGCCTCAGCCTGGTCTTCAGCATCTACATGCAGGCCGGCCTGCACTTCAGCCCGCTCAAGGCGGGCCTGGCGAGCCTTCCCCAGGCGGTCGGCGGCGTGCTCGGCTTCGGCCTGGCCATGTCCGGGCTCCAGGAGAAGCTGGGCCGCGGGCTGCTGCAGATCGGCGTGGTCGTCATGGCCGCCGGCGCGGCCGTGCTCGGGGTGACCATCCAGCTGGCCGGCACCGACGTCGGCGTCTGGCAGCTCGCCCCCGGGCTGGCGCTGGTCGGCATCGGCATGGGCCTGACCATGGCGCCGTTCTTCGACATCGTGCTGGCCGGCGTCGAGCCGCACGAGTCGGGGTCGGCCTCGGGCACGATGACCGCCGTCCAGCAGCTCGGCGGCGCGCTCGGCACCGCCGTGCTCGGCACGCTCTTCTTCAACCTGCTCAAGCAGGAGTGGAGCTTCGGCTCGGCGATGCAGGTGACCGTCTGGGTCGAGGTCGGGCTGCTGGCCGTGACGTTCGCCCTGTCGTTCCTCATGCCGCGCAAGGCCCGCCCCGAACAGGCCGGCCACTGAGCGCCAGCCCGGCCGCGGCTCCCCTGCGGGGGTGGAGCCGCGGCCGTCCGCGCGCCCGGGGCAGGTGCTGACGCGGCGTCCGGAGCCGCCGTCTTCCGCGCGCCCCGGTCAGGTGCCGACGTGGCGTTCGGCCCAGCGCGCGATGTCGCGGCGTTCGATGGCGGCGGCCATCAGGTCGGGGAAGGCGTCGGGGGTGCAGGCGAACGCGGGCACGCCCATCGCGGCCAGCGCGGCGGCGTTGTCGTGGTCGTAGAAGGGCGCGCCCTCGTCGGAGAGCGCGAGCAGCACGATCACCTGCACCCCGGCCTGGGTCATCGCCGCCACCCGGCGCAGCATCTCCTCGCGCACGCCGCCCTCGTACAGGTCGCTGACCAGGACGAAGACGGAGTCGGCCGGGCGGGTGACGAGGCCCTGGCAGTAGGCGATCGCCCGGTTGATGTCGGTGCCGCCGCCGAGCTGGGTGCCGAACAGCAGCTCGACCGGGTCGTGCAACTGCTCGGTCAGGTCGACCACCGCCGTGTCGAACACCACCAGCGACGTCTTCAGCGACCGCATCGAGGCCAGGACCGCCCCGAACACGCTGGAATACACCACCGAGGCCGCCATCGAACCGCTCTGGTCGATGCAGAGCACCACCTCGCGCTGCACCGACCGCTGCCGGCGCGCGTAGCCGACGAGCCGCGACGGGACGACCGTGTTCCGGTCGGGCAGGTAGTTCTTGAGGTTCGCCCGGATCGTCCGATCCCAGTCGATGTCGGCCACCCGCCTGGGCCGGTGGGTGCGCGCTGAACGGTCGAGCGCGCCCGTCACCGCCGCCCGGGTGCGGTCGGCCAGCCGTCGTTCGAGCTCTTCGACGACCTTGCGCACCACCGCCCTGGCCGACTCGCGGGCCTGCGCGGGCATCACCCGGTTGAGCGCGAGCAGCGTGCCGACCAGGTGCACGTCGGGCTCCACGGCCTCCAGCATCTCCGGTTCGAGCAGCAGCCGGGTGAGGTTCAGCCGCTCGATCGCGTCCTTCTGCATGACCTGGACGACCGTGGACGGGAAGTACGTGCGGATGTCGCCCAGCCAGCGGGCCACCCGCGGCGCGGACGCCCCGAGGCCGCCCTCGCGCCGGCTCTGCCCCTCGCGGCCGTCGTGGTCGTAGACGGCGGCCAGGGCCGCGTCCATCTGCGCGTCGGCACCCTGCAGGGCGCAGCCGGTGCCGTCGGCGTCGCCGCCCCCGAGCACCAGCCGCCACCTGCGCATGCGCTCATCCACGGTCTCTCCCGATGATCGCCAGCACGGTCGCCACGGCTCCCGCCGCGCGCCGCTCGTCGATGTCCGGCTCGTTCCCGTCACCGGTGCCGCCGGTGCCGCCTGCGCGGCCCGCCGCGCTCACCCGCTCGCCGACGGCCCGCCGCTCCGGCACGGCGAAGCCGCCGAACGTGCGGCGCAGCAGCGGCAGCACGTCGGTGAACTGGTCGGCGGGCAGCGCGGTCAGCCAGGCGTCGATCAGGCCCAGCAGGCGCGGGTCGTGCACCAGGAGCAGGCCGCCGCCGGACAGGAACCCCTCGACCCAGGCCGCCGCCCTGACCGGGGTCTGCCCCCGGGACATGGCCCTGGACATGCGGTCGCCCGCGTCGGCGAGCTCGCCGCAGTCGAGCAGGACGCGGGTGAGCCGGCCCTCGATGAGCCCGTGCAGGTCCTGCCGGTCGGCGATGCCCCGCAAGGTGCCCAGCCACCGGGCCCGCGGCGAACCGCCCGCCCCGCCCTCGCCGTCCGCGTCCGCCGCGCCACCGCCGCCGTCCGCGTCCGCCGCGCCACCGCCGCCGTCCACCTCCGCCGCGGGACCCTCGCCGTCCGCGTCCGCCGCGTCGCCGCCGCCGTCCGCCCCGGCGGCGTCGGCCCCGGCCCCGTCGGCCCCGTCGGCCGCCATGGGCGGCGGCGGGGCGGTGGGGGGTTCGGTGAGCAGGGCGACGGCGGCGTGCACGGCGTCGACGTGTTTGAGCAGCTCGGCCGCCGCGTCGTCGTCGAGCGCGGTGACCGCGACCGGCAGCCCGACGCAGATCCGGTCGAGCATCGAGCGCACGATCACCGCCAGCCCCTCGGCCGAGGTGCCGCGCACGTCGCCGTACCGGTGGGCGCGGACCATCGCGGGCAGCGCCGCCATCAGCTGGGTGACGTCGGTGTCCAGCGCCGCCTTGGCCGACAGCGCGGCCAGCACGCCGGGCAGCGCCTGCGGCAGGTCGGCCAGCAGGCACTGCTCCACCAGCGCGGTCAGGTCGGCGAGCGCCGCCGACGCGGCCCCGGCCAGGTCGTGGGCGCGCCGCGCGGCCGCGGCGGCGACGGTGGTGCCGAGGGCGGCGTGCTCGATGAGCGCGAGGTCGTGCTCGGGCCGCCACTGCAACGTCCAGGACTCGCGGAACGTGCCCTTGCCGCGCGCCTGCCCCGGCGTGCCCCAGCCCACCTCCAGCAGCCGCAGCCGGTGCAGCAGGTGGCTGCGCTCCAGGTCGAGCGGCTTGCGCAGGTCGAGGTCGAGCTCCCGGTCGAGGGCCTCGGGCCGCAGCTTCAGCCGCCGCCGCTGCTCGCGCAGGTCGCGCTGGAGCGGGACCATCGGGGTGCCGTCGGTGACGTGGCCGAGCCGGTCGCCGACCACCATCCGCCGCTGGATCAGCTCGACGGCCAGGTCGTCGCCCTCGCACAGCACCGCCCTGGCCGCCTCGGTCACCTCGCCCAGCCCGGCCAGCGGCCTGCCGCGCAGCCCGGCCAGGGTGTCGGCCAGCCGGACGGACTCGATGACGTGCGCGGAGGAGACCGGCAGCCCCTCCTCGCGCAGCACGGCGGCGGCCTCGGTGAGCCAGCGCTCGACCGGCCGGTCGGGGGCGGTGAACAGGTGGTGGTACCAGCCCGGCGAGGTGATGCCCGCGCCGTAGCCGCTCCAGGAGGCCAGCCGCCCGTACGTCCAGGGCACCCACGTCAGCTCGGCCTTCACCTTCGGCAGGCCGCGCAGCAGCGCGTTGTCGGCGGCGGCCGGGGGCAGCGGCCCGGCGAGCGCGGGCACGTGCCAGGCGCCGCAGACCACCGCGATCGTGCCGAACCCCTCCTTGATCGCGGCCCGCAGCGCCTTGCGCATGTACGCCTCGCGCCTGGCCTCCCGGCCGGCCGGCACGTGGCCCTCGCGCACGGCGGCCATGGCCTCGGCGATCACCTCGAAGGGGGTGTCGCCGCGGTGCTCGACGACGTCCTCCCACCAGCGTTCCGGGTCGTCGTGCCCGGCCGCGGCGGCCAGCGCGCCGATCGGGTCGGCCCGCAGCCCGTCGCCGGTCTCGTCGTGCTCCTCGTCGTGTTCATCGTCGTCGGCCAGGGAGTGGGCGGCGGGCAGGTCGCAGAAGCGCACCGGGACGCCGGCCGCGACGCCGTACAGGATCGCCTGCCATTCGGGCGAGAACTGCGCGAACGGCCAGAACGCGGGCCTGGCCGGCGCGCCGGGCACGTGCGCGAGCAGCGCGACCGGCGGCTCCAGGTCGGGGGCGAGCGCCACGATCGCGTCGGCCTCCGGCGGCCCCTCGACGAGGATCGCGTCGGGGCGCAGGCGTTCGAGCTCGCGCCGCAGCGCGCGGGCCGAGCCGGGGCCGTGGTGGCGCACGCCCAGCACGGAGACGGCGCTCATGACACCTCGCGGCAGGCGCGGTAGAAGTCGCGCCAGTCGGGACGCTCGCGCACCACGGTCTCCAGGTACTCGCGCCACACCACCCGGTCGGAGACCGGCTCCTGCACCACCGCGCCGACGATTCCGGCCGCGACGTCGGAGGGCCGCAGCACGCCGTCGCCGAAGTGGGCGGCCAGCGCGATGCCGCTGGTGAGCACCGAGATCGCCTCGGCGGTGGACAGGGTGCCGCTCGGCGACTTGACCTTGGTGCGGCCGTCCTCGGTGACGCCGGCGCGCAGCTCGCGGAAGACGGTCACCACGCGCCTGATCTCGGCCAGGCCGGTGGAGGTCTCCGGCAGCTCCAGCGAGCGGCCGAGCTGGGTGACGCGGCGGGCGACGATGTGCACCTCCTCCTCGGCGCTGGCGGGCACGGGCAGCACGACGGTGTTGAACCGGCGGCGCAGGGCGCTGGACAGCTCGTTGACGCCCCGGTCGCGGTCGTTGGCGGTGGCGATGACGTTGAAGCCGCGCTCGGCCTGGACCTCGCGGTTGAGCTCGGGGATCGGCAGCGTCTTCTCCGACAGGACGGTGATCAGCGCGTCCTGGACGTCGGAGGGCATGCGGGTCAGCTCCTCGACGCGGGCGACCCGCCCCTCGGCCATGGCCCGCATGACCGGCGAGGGGGTCAGCGCCTCGAACGAGGGGCCCTCGGCCAGCAGCCTGGCGTAGTTCCAGCCGTACCGGACGGCCTCCTCGGCGGTGCCCGCGGTGCCCTGGACGAGCAGCGTCGAGTCGCCGCTGACGGCGGCGGCCAGATGCTCCGACAACCACGTCTTGGCCGTCCCGGGCACGCCGAGCAGCAGCAGCGCGCGGTCGGTCGCGAGCGTGGCCACGGCGACCTCGACGATGCGGCGGGCGCCGACGTATTTGGGGGTGACTCGGTCGTCGTCGCCCAGGATGTAGCGGGTCACCGCCCACGGCGACAACTTCCAGCCGGGGGGCCGGGGGCGGTCGTCGTCCTTGGCCAGGTAGGCCAGTTCCTCGGCGTACTGGTCTTCGGCGTGGGGACGCAGGACGGTCATGCGAGCTCCTTGTACATGTCGGCACGGAAACGCAGGAGGGCGGCGACCTGCTGGATCGGCGCCACCGGCGAGTAGCTCTCGGCCAGCGGGAACAGCGCGGGGTCGATGTGCTCGCCCGCCAGCTTGACCAGCTCGCCGAGGTTCCACGGCTGGACGGCCGCCACCTTGACGATCTTGTGCAGGACGGCCGTGGCCAGGCCCTCCCGCCAATGGGACGAGACGCCGCCGAGCACCATGATCAACTGGCTGTCGAGGTCGTGCTTCTGGACGAAGCCCGCGGCGAGCTCCTGCTGCTCGGCGGGCGGGAGCGCTTCGAGCAGGTCGGCGATCGGGTCCCAGCCGAACATCGCGCGCGCCCACTCGGGGTCCTTCTGCAGCACCGCGGCCCGGACCCAGGCGGCCTTCACCTCGGCGTCCCAGTCGGGGATGCGCATCTTCAGCAGCGCGGACGGCGGCCGGCCCCAGAAGCCCAGCGGGGCGCGGGCCAGGATCTGCTGCAGCCACCAGGCCCGCTCGCCGATGCCGCGCGGCGGCTTGGGACGCACGCCGTCGCGCTCCATCGCCCGGTCGCACTCCAGGGGCGCCTCGACGGCGATGGCGGAGCCGGAGATCGACACGCAGGCGCGGGCCCGCTCGGCCATGCGCCTGGACAGGCGGGAGCCGGGCAGCCGGGTCAGCAGGTTGGCGGCGGCCTGGCGGACCTCCCGGCGGCGGTCGTCGAGCGCGGCCTCCAGGAACGGCTCGTCGCCCATGGCGAGCCCGTCGGCCAGCAGCTCGACGAACTCGGCCCGGTCGTCGGGCGTCTCCCGCTCCCAGGTGCTCTCCAGCAGCTCCCTGGCCGCGGCGGGGTCGGCGGCGCGCAGGGCGCGCAGGTGGGCGCGGCGGTCGGCGGGGCCGCCGAGCTCCCAGGTCTCGCCGGTGGGCTCCTCCAGCAGGTAGCCCCACGCCGGGTTGAGGCCGGCCAGCCAGCGGCCGCGCCGCCCGGCCAGGACGCCCAGGTGGGCGCGGATCGAGCGGTCGCGCCGGCCCCGTTCGAGCAGGTCGGGCAGCACGTCGCAGGGCACCCTGCGGCCGGTCGCGGCGGCCGCGGCCAGCCATTCGGGCAGCAGGCGGTCGTAGTCGCCGCCCATGATCCGGACCAGCCGCTCGGCCGCGCGCCTGCCCACGGCGGGCAGCTCCTCGTCGGGGGCGGGTGGCGGCGGCGCGGCCTCGACCGGGCCGCGGCCCGCGCGCCGCCGGGCCGTCTCGACGGCGGCGTCCGCCAGCAGGTCTCCCCGGTACGGCCTGCGGTCGGTGCCCACCAGGGCCGTCGAGGCCAGGTCGTCCCAGGTCACAGGAGCACCGCCGTTCCGTCGTCGTCGTAGGTGGTGAGCGGGCGCAGGCCCTGCGGGGTCCATTCGGCGGCCAGTGTGACGGGACGGCCGCCGGAGACGGCGATCAGCCGCCAGGGGTCGCGGGCCCGGGGATGCAGCGGCAGCCCGCCGACCGCCGCGCGGCCGGGGACGACGCCGGCCAGCACGAGCGGCCACGACTCGGTCCAGGGATCGTCGGCCAGCACCCGCGCCACCTCCTCCAGTGCCTCGCCGGCCGGCACCCCGGCCGGCGGAGCGCCCTCGCCGGGAAGGGGGTCGGTGTCGTGGCGGGCGGCGACGAGGGCGCGCAGGGGCGCGGCGCCGGGGTAGAAGGCGAGGTCGGCGTCGATCGTGGTGCCCGTGACCAGCGAGGCGTCGAGGGCCTGGCCGGGCGGGGCGAAGGAGAGGATCAGCGCCGCCCGGCCGGTGGCGCGGCCCTTGAGCCAGACGCGGCGGGCGGTCAGCCGGTCGTGCTCGTCGTCGCGGCGGCCGAGCACGTGCCAGTGGTCGCGCACCGCCGGCCCGGCCAGCACCTCTTCCCGGGTGACCGGGAAACCGGTGCGGATGCGGACGGTCTCGGCCAGGGCGGCGGGCAGCTCGGCGCGGCGGCGGTGGGCGACGGCGAGCAGGTTGATCAGCGCGTACTCCTCCAGGAGCCGGCCGGGCCAGTCGTCCTCCGCGCGCACCTGGGTCAGCCGGGACACCAGGCCGGCGACGCCGGGGGCCTGGGCGTCGATGAGGCGCTTGGCCAGGCCGTCCCAGTCGTGCTCGGCGGAGGACGCGAGGCCCTGGCGGATCTGGTCGGCCAGCCACCGCTCCAGCTCCGCCAGCCCGGCCCCCACCCGCGCCTGCCGCACCGACTCCGCCTTCCCCACGCCCGCCGCCCCAGCCCCAGCCCCAGTGGTGGGCGCGGCGGCATCGTCGCGGGAGGTCTCGGCGCGGGCCGCGGACCTGGCGGCGCGCTCGGCGCGGCCGTCGAGCCACTCGGTGACCCACTGCGGCGCGGCCTCCTCGGCGGGCACGCCGTCGGCCGACCACAGCAGCAGCAGGCCCAGCGCGTGTTTGCAGGGGAACTTGCGGCTGGGGCAGCTGCACCGGTAGGCGGGCTCGGTCAGGTCGACGCACGCCAGGTAGGGCTTGGACCCGCTGCCCGCGCACTCGCCGTAGAGGACGCTGCCCGTCGTGCCGCGCGAGGACCACTTGCCCGCCGCGGCCACCCCCTGAGCCGCCTTCCTGGACGACGCGTCGGGGGCGAGGGCGAGCACCTGATCAAGGCTCCACCGTTCGATCACCTGCCGCAGACTAGCCAGGCCGACCGACAGTTCGCGCGGCGGGCGGCCCGTCCGCCGGACGCGGTCCCGGCGCGCCCCGGCCCTCGTAAGATCGGCCATGTGGAGCTGAGGATCTATCCCGACGGCGCGCCCACCGAGGTCGCCGACGAGGCCGCCGCCCTGGCGCTGGCCGCCGCGCTCGACGGCCAGGCCGTCCTCGACGGCACCCGTTTCCTGCGGCGCGACGTCACCGGCGCGCCCGTCGCCTTCGCCGAGCGGCCGCCCGTGGCCGCCGCGCTCGACCTGCTCCCCCATCCGGAGGGCGGCTGGTACCGCGAGACCTGGCGCTCGCCCGTCACGGTCCGGCCCGACGGCTATCCGGGGCCGCGCGCGAGCGCCACAGGCATCTACTTCCTGCTCCAGCCGGGCGAGGAGTCCGTCCCGCACGTCGTCAGGTCCGACGAGGTGTGGTTGTGGCACCGGGGCGGCCCGCTGAGCCTGACCGTGGGGGACCGCGACGTCGTCCTGGGCCCGCTGGTCGAGCGGGGGCAGGTGCCGCAGGCGGTCGTGCCCGGCGGCGTGTGGCAGTCCGCGCGCCCGGCGGGTGACGAGGCGGTGCTGGTGAGCTGCGTCGTGTCGCCGGGGTTCGACTTCGCCGATTTCACCGCGTGATCGTAAAGATCGTCTTATATAGAAGGCATGCCGGGCATCGAGGCGGCCCTGACCGCCGCTGGGAAGAGCGTCGCGGAGCGCGCCATGCGCGAATGGCTGGCCGTGCGGGCCGCGCGCAAAGACCGGACGAGTGAGCTGAAGGACCTGGTCCAGAGCGGCTTTCGCGACCGGCTGGCGCCTCGCAAGATCGACAACCAGCTCCAGGGCATCGCGCTGGCCGTCGAGGGGCGGCTGTCGCGCCTCATCGAGCAGGAGTTCCGCGGGCTGGACGAGTCCGCGCGGGCCGCCGTCCTGCTGGAGACGGTGGCCGCGCTGCGCGCAGCCGACCTGTCGGACGAGGCGCTGTTCGAGTCCGACGCCGACCCCGCCAAGCTCGCCGAGCGCATCCTGGCCGCCCTCCCGGAACCGCGCCTCGGGGAGGCCGAGGACCGCCTGTACGCCGTGCTGCTCGCCGAGTCCGTCGACTGCCTGGTCGGCCTGATGCGGCAGCTCCCCCAGTACGTGCCGCGCGCCGCCACCGAGACGCTGGGCAGGCTGAGCGGCCTGGCCGAGGGCGTGGAACGGCTGCTCGCCAGGCTGCCGCAGCGCACGCTGGAGGCCCCCGAGGGCACCCAGGACGACGCCGCGTTCGAACGCCTCTACCTCGGCTTCGCCAGCCGCACCCTCGACGAGGTCGAGCTGTTCGGCGTCCGGGTGGAGTCCTACCGCCCGCGCACGTCGCTGAGCATGGCCTACATCAGCCTCAACGTCTCCTCCGGCGAGCGCGGGCGGCGCGCGCCGGAGCGGCTGTCGATCGCCGCGCTCACCGGCGGGCATCCCGCCGAGCGCGGCGCCGAGCGCATCGAGTCGGCGCTCGGCCGCGCCCGGCTCACGCTGCTGCGCGGCGACGCGGGTTCGGGCAAGAGCACGTTGCTGCGCTGGCTCGCGGTGACCGCCGCGCGCGGCGGCTTCTCGGGCGATCTGGCCGCCTGGAACGGCTGCGTGCCGCTGATGATCAAGCTGAGGAGCCATTCGTCGGGACGGCTGCCCGCGCCCGCCGCCTTCCTCGACGACGTCGCGCGGGAGGTCGCCGGGCGCATGCCGCGCGGCTGGGTGGAGCGCGTGCTGGACTCCGGCCGCGGCCTGCTGCTGGTCGACGGGGTGGACGAGCTGCTCGTCCGGCACCGGCCGGCCGTGCGGGAGTGGTTGTCGCGGCTGCTGGCGGCCTATCCGGGCCTGCGCGTCGTGGTGACCTCGCGCCCGACCGCCGCCGACGCCCGCTGGCTGGCCGACGAGGGGTTCGCGGCGTCCACGCTGGAGCCGATGACGCCCGACGACCAGCGGGAGCTGATCCGCCAGTGGCACGTCGCGATGCGCGACTGCCCGAGCCTGCCGTGCGAGCCCGGCGAGCTGGAGGGCTACGAGGTCGCCCTGCTGGCCCGCATGGAGTCCAATCCGCACCTGGGCGTGGTCGCCTCGACCCCGCTGCTGGCCGCCATGTTGTGCGCGCTCAACCTCGACCGCCGCACCCAGCTGCCGCGCAGCCGGATGGGCTTCTACGACGCCGTGCTCAGCCTGCTGCTGGAACGCCGCGACGCCGAGCGGCGGATCGACGACGACGTGTCCCTCGACCCCGACCAGAAGGTGTGGATCCTGCGCGACCTGGCCTGGCGGCTGGTGTCGATGGGCCGTTCCGAGCTGTCGAAGTCGACCGCGCTGCGCCGGGTCGAGCAGAAGCTCGCCTCGATGACCCGCGTCTCGCACACCGCCTCCGACGTGCTGGAACACCTGCTGCGCAGGAGCGGCGTGCTGCGTGAGCCGGTGCCCGGCCGGATCGACTTCGCGCACCGGACCGTGCAGGAGTACCTGGCCGCCGGGCAGCTCGTGGAGGACGAGGACGTCGAGGCCGCGGTCGAGCGGGCCCACCTGGACCAGTGGCGCGAGGTCGTGGTGATGGCCGCCGGGCACGCGAACGGTCGGCTGCGCGGTGAGCTGCTGCGCGGCCTGCTGGACCGGGCCGACCAGGGCGGCAAGCACGCCCGCCGGCTGCGGCTGCTGGTGGCCGCGTGCCTGGAGACCGTCCAGGAGATCCCGGCGGGGCTGCGCGACCGGGTGGAGGCGTGCCTGGCGGAGGTGATCCCGCCGCGTACGGAGGAGGAGGCGACCCTGCTGGCGGCGGCGGGCGAGGAGATCCTGCGCCGCCTGCCCCGCGACCTGACGGCCCTGCCGGAGCGGCGCGCGGCGTGGACGGTCCGCACGACGTTCCTGATCAACGGCCCGGAGGCCCTGGACCGCCTGGCCGGCTACGCCGCCGACCCGCGCTGGCAGGTACGGGAGCAGCTCCGCCAGGGCTGGGAGTACTTCGACGCCGACGTCTACGCCCGTCGCGTCCTGGCCGACATGGAGGACGTCACCTTCTCCAGCGCCCGCCATCTGCGCAGCGCCTGCCTGCTGAAGGCGGCGGACGTGCGCGTCACCGTGCCCACTCCCCTCGCCGACCTGCGGTTCCTCCGCGACCTGCCGCAGACGGAGTCGCTGAGCCTGCAGGACGCTCAGGTCCAGTCCCTGGACGGGGTGGAGTCGCTGCCCCGGCTGACCCATCTCGGCCTGTACTTCTACAACGAGCCGCGGGCCGTGGACGTGGCCTGCCTGGACAAGTCGCGGCATCTGCGCACCCTGCGGCTGTGGGGCGTCCGGCTCGACGATCCGGCCTTCCTCGACCGGCTGCCCCGCCTGAACGATCTCCTCATCGACCTGCTCGACGACGATCGGGACTCCTGGCACGCGCCGCTCTCCCGGCAGGACGAGCTGGAGTCGCTGCACGTCAGGCGCGAGGGCCTGCCGCTGCCCGGCTCGGTGCTGTCCGGGATGCGGGCGCTGCAGCGGTTGTGGCTGGACGGCGTCGCGGAGGCCGGCGCCTGCCTCGACGCCGCCGCCCGGACCTGCCAGGCCGTCACGGAGGTGTCCCTCGACGGGGTCGGCGGGCTCGACCTCGCGCCGCTCGCCGGGTTCTCCCTGACCCGCCTGCGCCTGCGCCACTGCCCGACCCTGACGGATCTCACCCCGCTGCGCGGGCAGACGCGGCTCTCCTCCCTGACCCTGGCCCTGTGTCCCGGCGTGACCGACCTGTCGCCGCTCGCCGCGCTTCCTCGGCTCCGCAGCCTGAGCCTGTTCCTCTCGCGTCCCGACCTCGACGTGAGCCCGCTGGCCGGGATGCCTGGGCTCACCGTCCATCTGGGGCACACGCAGCGGGTCGTCAACGGGGACGGCGTGCGGATCAGGAGGGTGTGACCTCCCTGCAGGGGTGGGCGGCGCCTTTAACTACCCGGAATTTCGTGCTAAACGTGGCAATATCCCGTTCGGAGTTCCCACCAACCGGCCTTGTCCGGCCTGGCGCCCTGCCCTGATCACGTCCAGGCCGTCGTCACAGAACTTGCACGGCGTGTACACGTTCACCCCCCCGGGACGCCCGGCGTCCGCCCGTGCGCGGGCGCCGCCTCCCGCTGGACGAGAAGGGGAACCACCATGCCCCTGCCCCTCGCCGCGACCCCCGCCGTCGACTCCGCCCCCGCCCGCCGCCGCGGACTCGTGCTGCTGCTCAGCGCCCTGGCGGGATTCCTGCTGACCGTGGTGTGGTCGGCCGAGTTCGTGGACCAGACGATCGGCTCGACGGTCGCCGACACGATGCTCGGCCGCGACGCCGACGCCACCCCCATCGCCGGGACGCTCTCCGGCATCGTGTTCGCCTTCGCCTCCGGCCTGGCGGGCTCGTTCACCGCCTGCAACATCGCCGCGCTCGGCGCGGTCGCGCCCCTGGTCGGGGCCAGGCCGTCGGTCGGCGAACGGATCCGCGGGACGCTGCGCCCGCTCGGCTGGCTGGCGGCCGGCGCGCTGGCCGTGTCCGGCGCGTACGGCGTCGTGGTGGGGATCGTGGGCACCGCCATGCCGCAGTTCGCCACGGCCAGGCCCGCGCCGGGCGCCCTGTCCCCCGGCCTGATCCAGGCGATGGTCACGTTCGGGCTGATCGGGCTGGCCTTCCTCTACCTGGGCCTGGCCGCGCTCGGCTACCTGCCCGACCCGCTGGCCCGCCACCCGAGGGCCCGCATGGCCGTCATGGGCGCGCTGATCGGCGGCTTCCTGATCGGCCGCCCGTTCCCGCTGTTCCGCCAGCTCTTCAGGGACGCCGCCGAGAGCCACAACCCCCTGTACGGCGCGCTGGCGTTCATGCTGCAGTCGGCCGGCAACATCGTCGTCATGTCGGTCCTGTTCGTGCTGCTCGCCCTGGCCACCGGGGGCCGCGCGCACCGCTGGCTGACCGCCACCCCGACCCGCCTGGCCCTCGTCACCGGCGCGGCACTCGTCGTGGCCGGGGTCTTCACCCTTCTGTACTGGGACGTCCGGATCCTGGCTCGCCGCGACCTCATCTGGTACCCGACGGCGCCCTGGAGCTGACCTGCGCGGCGGCGGCCCGCGGGCGGGCTACCGGCCGTTTCTGCGGGAAGGAGGAAAGGTGACCGTGGGAGGTGCGCGATGAGGGCCGTCATGAACGCCGCGATGTTGCGGATCCGCAGGCACCGGCCGGACCGCAACCCGTTGCGCCGCCGCTCCGACCGGCTGGAGAGCGCCGGGCTGGCGGTGGCGGTGCTCCTCGTCCTGCTGAGCGTCTGGCCGGCCGTGCTGGCCGGCCGGGTCACCTACGAGGGCGGCCTGCGCGAGGCGCGCGTGGGCCCCGGCTTCCGGCAACAGGTGACCGCGACGACGCTGCGGGAGCCGCGGCCCGTGCGGCCGTCGTTCGGCGAGGCGGCGACCACCATGGTCCCGGCGAGCTGGACCACCCCGGCGGGGGTGGCCAGGACCGGGCAGGTGCAGGTGCCGGCCGGCACGCGGGTGGGCCAGACCGTCCCGCTGTGGATCGACGGCGAGGGCGACCCCACGACGCCGCCGCCGAGCCGCACCGACGTGGTCCTGCGTGGCGTGGGCATGGCGGCGTTCGTCCAGGTGCTGGCCTTCCTGCTGGTGCTGGGGGCCGTCGCGGCGCTGCGCCGGCTGCTGGACCGGCGCAGGTACGCCGACTGGGACGCGGCCTGGATCCGCGCCAACGACCGGTGGCGCCGCCCGCGCCGCCCGTAGCCGGGCCGTGCGGTTTACCGCCGTGTGTCCGGGCAGCCGTACGCGGGAGGAGGCGAGCCATGGAAGCCAAGGAGTGGACGGTCCGGATCAGCCTCGCCGAGGACGGCGACGACACCTCGGCGCGGGCGGTCCTGACCGTCCCGGACGGCACGCGGGTCGAAG
Organism: Nonomuraea sp. NPDC004702; assembly: GCF_053601695.1. NCBI lineage: Bacteria > Bacillati > Actinomycetota > Actinomycetes > Streptosporangiales > Streptosporangiaceae > Nonomuraea > Nonomuraea sp. NPDC004702. Next base: position 249,841 of record NZ_JBSGCE010000006.1, on the reverse strand, counting down.
GGGCGGGCCACGCCCGCCGCAACCCCGCCGACCCGTCCATGCCCGAGGTCGGGGACGAGCTGGCCGTCGCGCGGGCGCTGGCCGACCTGGCCGGCCGGCTGTCCAGCGACGCCCGGCACGAGCTCGGCGACGGCGGCCCGGTGCCGACCAGGTCGTGGTGAGGGCCGCGATATCGACTTGACGCGCCCGCCCCCGGTCCGCTGACATGGCCCCCGCGGATCGTACGGACCGGAGGGGACGCGCATGGGCGGCAAAATGCACGCGGACGAGGCCGACATCGACGAGGCCCTCGTCCGGCGGCTGCTGGCCGCGCAGTTCCCGCGGTGGGCCGGGCTCCCGCTGCGCCGTTTCCCCTCCTCCGGCACCGTCAACGCGGTCTTCCGGCTCGGCGACGACCTGGCCGTCCGCCTGCCGCGCGTCAGGCAGGGCGTCGGCGACGTCGCCAGGGAGGGGCGGTGGTTGCCGCTGCTGGCCCCCGCGCTGCCCGTCCCGATCCCCGCGGTGCTCGGCCAGGGCCAGCCGGGTGAGGGGTTCCCCTGGCCGTGGTCGGTGTGCCGGTGGCTGGACGGCGACAACCCGGAGGCCGGGGCGCTCTCCGGGGACGCGGAGGCGCTGGCCGCCGATCTGGCGGCGTTCGTCGCCGCGCTGCGCGAGGTCGAGCCCGCCGGAGCGCCCGACGCCTACCGGGGCGGCCCGCTGTCCCGCCTCGACGAGGCCACCCGGGCCGCGATCGGCGAGCTCGACGGCATGATCGACACCGCCGCCGCCACGGCCGCCTGGAAGGACGCGCTGAGCGCGCCCGCATGGCAGGGCGGGCCCGTCTGGGTGCACGCCGACCTGATGCCGGGCAACCTGCTGGTCCGCGACGGCCGGCTGAGCGGGGTCATCGACTGGGGCACGGCCGGCGCCGGCGACCCGGCCTGCGACCTGATCCCGGCCTGGAACCTGCTGCCGCCCGCCGCCCGCGAGGTCTTCCGGGCCGCGCTCGGCGCCGACGACGCCACCTGGGCGCGCGGCCGTGGCCGGGCCCTGTCCATGGCGCTCATCCAGCTCCCCTACTACAAGGACACCAACCCGGCCATGGCGGCCAACGCCCGGCACGTGATCCGCGAGGTGCTCGGCAGCCCGCGCTGAACCGCACGCTGACGGGATTCTTGGGTTTTTTCCGGCGAGATGATTGTCTGTCCGGAGGAACTACGAGGAGGCCACCGGTGAGCCGTCAGATCGTGTCAATCGTGGGTGGGAAGGACACCACCGGCGAGAGCGTGTACGAGTCGACCAATCCCGCCCGCCCCGGCGAGGTCGTGGCCCGGGTCGGCCTGGCCGACGCCGCCGCGTTCGCCGCCGCCTGCCGCACCGCCAAGGAGGCCCAGCGCGAGTGGGCCAAGGTGCCGCCGCCGGTGCGCGGCCGGGTGATCGCCTCCATCGGGCGGCTGGTCGAGGCCAACGCCGAGAGCCTGGCCCGCCTGGTCACCCGGGAGATCGGCAAGCCGTACGCCGAGGCGCTGGGCGAGGTGCGGGAGATCGTCGACACCTGTGACTTCTTCCTGGGCGAGGGCCGCCGGCTCTACGGGCAGACCGTTCCGTCGGAGATGCCGGACAAGAACCTGTTCACCTTCCGCAACCCGGTCGGGGTCGCCGCGGTGATCACGGCGGGCAACTTCCCCGTGGCCGTGCCGTCCTGGTATCTCGTGCCCGCGCTGCTGTGCGGCAACGCCGTGGTGTGGAAGCCCGCCGAGTACGCCGCCGCCTCCGCCGAGGCCATGTACCGGCTGTTCGCCGCCTCGGGGCTGCCCGACGGGGTGCTCAACGTGGTCTTCGCCGACGGCGCGCAGACCTTCGCGGGGCTGGAGCTGGCCCTGGAGGAGGGCAGCGTGCACAAGGTCGGCTTCACCGGGTCGAGCGAGGTCGGCAGGAAGGTCGGCGAGCTGGCCGGGCGCCACCTGCAGTCGGCATGCCTGGAGCTCGGCGGCAAGAACCCGATGGTGATCATGCCGGACGCCGACCTCGACCTGGCCGTCGAGGGCGCGCTGTTCTCCGGCTTCGGCACCGCCGGCCAGCGCTGCACCAGCCTGGGCACGGTCATCGTGCACGAGAGCGTGCACGACGAGTTCGTCGAGCGGTTCGCGCGGGCGGCCGCGGCGGCCAGGATCGGCGACCCCGAGCAGGACGTGCTGGCCGGCCCGCTGCTCGACCAGAAGTTCGCCGACCGGTACGAGGAGTACCTGACCTGGATCCAGCCCCACCACGAGGTCGTCTCGGGCAGCACGGGCAGGATCACCGAGGACAACCCGCGCGGCGACTTCGACGGCGACGGCGGCCTCTACTACCACCCGGTCATCGTCGACGGCGTGCGGCCCGACGACCGGCTGTTCCTGGAGGAGACGTTCGGCCCGATCGTCGGCGTGACCACCTTTTCCACCCTGGACGAGGCCGTCGAGCTGGCCAACCGCCCCGGTTACGGCCTGTCGAGCTCGATCTACACGACCAACCCCAAGCACGCCTTCCGCTTCCGCGAGGGCATCTCGGCCGGCATGGTCAGCGTCAACAACTCCACCTCCGGCGCCGAGGCCCACCTGCCCTTCGGCGGCAACGGCAAGTCGGGCAACGGCAGCCGCCAGTCGGGCATGTGGGTGCTCGACCAGTTCACCCGCTGGCAGGCGATGAACTGGGACTTCTCGGGCCGGCTGCAGAAGGCCCAGATGGACGTGGCGGAGATCGTCCCGGACCTGGAGTTCCGGATCTGAGACGCAGGAAGCCGCCCCCGGCCGGGGGCGGCTTCTCAGGTGTGCGGACGGATCAGACCTGGCCGGCCTTCTCCAGGGCCTCGCAGCAGGTGTTCACCAGCAGGCGGGTGACCACGTACGGGTCGACGTTGGCGTTCGGGCGGCGGTCCTCGATGTAGCCCTTCTTGTCCACCTCGACCTGCCACGGGATGCGCACGGACGCGCCGCGGTTGGACACGCCGTAGGTGTACTTGTTCCACGGGGCGGTCTCGTGGTGGCCGGTCAGGCGCAGCTCGATGTCGGCGCCGTACTGGGAGACGTGCTCCATGGGCTTGTCGCCCTCGCCGAGCGCCTCGCACGCGGTGATGATGGCGTCGTAGCTCTCGCGCATCGCCTTGGTGGAGAAGTTGGTGTGCGCGCCGGCGCCGTTCCAGTCGCCGCGGGCGGGCTTGGCGTCGAGGGTGGCCTCGACGCCGAACTCCTCGGCCGTCCGGTAGAGCAGGTAACGGGCGACCCACATGTGGTCGGAGACCTCAAGGGGGCCGGCCGGGCCGATCTGGAACTCCCACTGGCCGGGCATGACCTCGGCGTTGATGCCGGAGACGGCCAGGCCGGCCGCCAGGCAGCGGTCGAGGTGCAGCTCGACGATGTCGCGGCCGAACACGGCCTCGGCGCCCACGCCGCAGTAGTAGTGGCCCTGCGGGGCGGGGAAGCCGCCCTCGGGGAAGCCGAGCGGGCGGCTGCCCTTGAAGAAGGTGTACTCCTGCTCGATGCCGAACCAGGACTCCTGGTCGGCGTACCGCTCGGCGATCGGGCGCAGCAGGGCGCGGGTGTTGCTGGAGTGGGGCGTCCCGTCGATCTCCTCGACCTCGCACAGCACGAGCACGTTGTCGCCGCCGCGGATCGGGTCGGGGCAGGTGAACACCGGGCGGAGCACGCGGTCGGAGGCGTGGCCCTGGGCCTGGTTGGTGCTGGAGCCGTCGAAGCCCCAGACCGGAGGCTCGGCACCGTCGGCCAGGATCTTCGTCTTCGAGCGCAGCAGAGCGGTGGGCTCGGTGCCGTCGATCCAGATGTACTCAGCCTTGTAGCTCACGGTGATCCTTTCGGGATTTCTCTCAGCCACGCCGAGTCTTATGGATGGCCATTTCCCGGTTTTTGCCCGAATGTGAACGCCGTGTTAATCGTGCCGCCACCCATCCCGCTATTAGGGGGTAAATCCAATAAAGGCGGTTAGCTGGGGCAGGTCGGCCGTCCGGGGGACGGCGGCCGCACGACGATCGAGGCCGGGGGATGATGATCATGGAGGATGTCTGGTTCGGCGCGCTGCTCGCGCCCGAGGCGGCGGACGGCGACCGGGTCCTGCGGCACGCCGAGCTCGCCGACCGGCTCGGCCTGGACCTGGTCGGCGTCCAGGACCACCCCTACCAGGCGGGATTCCTCGACTCCTGGACCCTGCTGGCCACCATCGCGCAGCGCACCGAGCGCGTCCGGCTGGTGCCCGACGTGGCGAACCTGCCGCTGCGACCGCCCGCCGTGCTGGCCAGGGCCGCCGCCTCGCTGGACATCCTCAGCGGCGGCCGGGTGGAGCTGGGGCTCGGCGCGGGCGCGCTGTGGGACGCCATCGCCGCCATGGGCGGCCCCCGGCTCTCCCCCGGCGAGTCGATCGAGGCGCTGGCCGAGGCGATCACCGTCATCCGGGCGCTGTGGACGCCGGGCGACCCGGTGACCTTCTCCGGCGGCCACCACCGGCTGGCGGGCGCGCGGCCCGGCCCGTTCCCGCCGCACCCGATCGGGATCTGGATCGGCGCGACCGGGCGGCGGATGCTGGAGCTGACCGGCCGCACGGGCGACGGCTGGCTGACCTCGTCCTTCCACAGCCCACCTGAGGCGGTGACCGCGCAGGCCAGGATCCTCGACGCGGCCGCCGCGGATGCCGGGCGCGACCCGGCGGCGATCCGCAAGGTCTACAACCTCGGCGGCAGCCTGTCGCCGCTGCCCGGCGCGGGCTTCCTCGACGGGCCCGCCGCCCTGTGGGCCGAGCAGCTCACGGAGCTGGTGTTCGAGGCGGGCATGAGCGGGTTCGTGCTGGCCCCGGGGGTGGAGGCCGAGCGTGATCTGCGGGTGTTCGCCGAGGAGGTGGCGCCCGCCGTACGGGCGGCCGTGGCCAGGGAGCGCGGCCGGCCCGCGCCCGAGCCGGTCCGCCGGCCGGTGACGATCCCCGACCTGGACGAGCCCGGCCGGCCCAGAACGGCCGGCGGCGACCCGGCCGCCCTGACCGCCGACCAGGCCCGGCTTGGCCGCCGTCTGGTGGACGTGCACGACGGCTACCGCGCCCAGCTCCGCCAGGTCAGGGACGCGGTCGAGCAGGTCGCCGCCGAGACCGCGGCCCCGCGCCAGGACGGCGACCGGCTCGCGCTGCGCCAGAACCACTGGACGCTCGGCGTGTTCTGCGCGACCTTCCGCCGCCTGCTGACCGTGCACCACGACGTCGAGCACGGCAGCACCTTCCCCGCCCTCACCGAGCGCGACCCCGCCCTGGAGCCGGTGGTCAAGAAGCTGGAGCAGGAGCACGAGGTCATCGCCGAGCTGCTGGACCGCCTGGACCGGGCGTGCGCGGAGATGATCGCCGACCCGGCCAGGATCGACCGGGTCCGGGCCGGCGTCGAACGGCTCTCGCAGGCCCTGGCCTCGCACTTCGCCTACGAGGAGGCGGAACTGGCCGAGCCCGTCGGCCGCCTGGAGATCCGCCTCTAGCCCGAGGAGCGTTCGTGGACGTGTCCGCGCCCGTGTGGTGGCTGACGATCCTGGGGATCGCCGGCCTGCTGCTGTTCGACTTCTTCTTCCACGTACGGCAGGCGCACGTCCCCGCGCTGCGCGAGGCGGCCGTCTGGTCGGCCCTGTACGTCGGGATCGCCCTGCTGTTCGGCGTGGGCGTGTGGGCGTTCGGCGGCGCCGAGCCGGGCGCGGAGTACTTCGCCGGGTACGTGACGGAGAAGGCGCTGTCGGTCGACAACCTGTTCGTCTTCCTCGTCATCATGGCGAGCTTCCGGGTGCCGCGCGCCGACCAGCAGAAGGCCCTGCTGTTCGGCATCGTCTTCTCGCTGATCGCCAGGACCGGGTTCATCCTCCTCGGCGCCGCGATGATCGAGACGTTCGCCTGGGTGTTCTACGTCTTCAGCCTGATCCTGCTGCTCACGGCGGGCAACCTGCTGCGGCCCGAAGGCGGCGAGGGCCACACCGACAACATCATGGTCCGCCTGGCCCGCGGGCTGTTCCGCGCCACCGACAGCTACGACGGCGACCGGCTGTTCACGGTGGTGGACGGCCGCCGGGTGATGACGCCGATGTTGCTGGTGATGATCGCCCTGGCCGGCACCGACGTGCTGTTCGCGCTCGACTCCATCCCGGCCATCTTCGGCCTCACCCAGAACGTCTACCTCGTCTTCACCGCCACCGCCTTCTCCCTGCTGGGGCTGCGGCAGCTCTACTTCCTCATCGACGGCCTGCTCGACCGGCTCATCTACCTCGCCTACGGGCTGGCGGTCATCCTGGCCTTCATCGGCGTCAAGCTCGGGCTGCACGCACTGCACGAGAACAACGTGCCGTTCATCAACGACGGCGAGCCGGTGAACGTCACCGAGATCAGCACCGGGCTGTCCCTGTCGGTGATCGTCGGCGTGCTGCTGGTCACCGTGGCCGCCTCGCTGGCCAGCCCCCGCGGCCGGGCGCAGAACGTGGTGTCGGCCGTCCGCCGGCACGCCCAGGACTACCTGGACGTGGAGAAGGACCCGGCGCGGCGCGAGGAGGTCTACCGCGACCTGCTCGCGGCCGAGGCGCGGCTGGGCGAGCTGCCGGAGCGGCAGCGCGCCGGCGTCGCCCGGGACGAGCGGCTGGCCGCCCTGGTGGCGCGGGCGCACGCCGAGCACCAGGCCGGGCAGCAGGACGGGCAGCAGGACGGGCACCAGGGCGGGCAGGGCCCGGCTAGGTAGGGGTGGCCTGGCGGGAGGTCAGCGGGGCCGCGATGTGCTCCAGCGGCGTGCGCTCGGCCTTCACCCCGAAGACGATCTCCACCAGTCCGGCCGCCACCATCATCCCGGCGCCGAAGCAGTAGCCGTAGAACAGCCGGGTGGGGTCGGGGTTGCGCTGGTCGCCGATGAGCGAGGCGAAGACCGTCGGCCCGAACGCGCCCGCGACCTGCCCGAGCGCGAAGAAGATGGCGATGGCCTGGGCCCGCAGCTCGATCGGGAAGATCTCGCTCACGGTCAGGTACGCCGAGCTGGCCGCCGCCGAGGCGATGAAGAAGATCACCGACCAGAGCACGGTCTGCGTGACCGCCGTCAGCATCCCCTCCTTGAACAGCCACCCGGTCACCGCCAGCAGCAGCCCCGAGGTGATGTACGTGGCCGAGATCATCTGCCTGCGCCCGACGGTGTCGAACAGCCTGCCCAGCAGCAGCGGCCCGAGCAGGTTCCCGGCCGCGAAGGCGAACATGTACTGCGGCACCGAGCCCGCCGGGACGCCGTAGAAGTGCGTCAGCACCAGCGAGTAGGTGAAGAACACGGCGTTGTAGAGGAACGACTGGCAGATCATCAGCGTCGCCCCCAGCACCGAGCGTTCCGGGTACGTGCGGAACAACGTCCTGGCGACCTGCGACAGCGGCGCGTGATGCTCGGGGACGATCTCCAGCGCCTGCTCCTGCGGCACCGGCTCCAGCCTGACCCGGTCCTCCCGCTCGACCTCCCGCTCGATGCGGGCGACGACCAGCTCGGCCTCCTCCTCGCGGCCGTGCGTCATCAGCCAGCGCGGGCTCTCCGGCAGGTGCCGGCGCAGCCCCCAGATGGCCAGGCCGATCACCGGCCCGACCGCGAACCCGAGCCGCCAGGCCCAGTCGGGGTCCAGCGGCCCGCCCGGGTGCAGCAGCAGGAACGTGGCCGAGGTGGCCAGCAGCGACCCCAGCCAGTAGGTGCCGTTGATGGCCAGGTCGACGTGGCCCCGGTAGTGGGAGGGGATCATCTCGTCGATGGCGGAGTTGACGGCCGCGTACTCGCCGCCGATGCCCGCCCCGGCCACGAAACGCAGCACCAGGAAGCTCCACAGGTCCCACGACAGGGCGGTCAGGCCGCTGGCGACCAGGTAGATGCCGAGCGTGAGGATGAACAGCTTCCGGCGGCCGAGCCGGTCGGACAGCCAGCCGAAGTAGAGCGCGCCGGCCACCTGGCCGATCAGGTAGACGGTGGCCGACAGGCCCACCTCGGCGGAGGTGAAGCCGAGCGTGTCGGGGCGCTGCAGGAACGCCCCGACGTTGCTGGCGATGGTGATCTCCAGCCCGTCGAGCACCCAGGCCACGCCGAGCGCGATCACCAGCCGGGTGTGGAACGGCGCCCACGGCAGGCGGTCCATGCGGGCGGGGACCAGGCTGCGTACGACGCCGTCCTTGCTCATACATCCTTACTTTAAGTGACCATATGATCACCCATCGGCCCGGGTCCCGTTGCCGTTGCCGGTGCCGTCGTAGCCGAGCAGCCGCATGGCGGTGTCCGGGTCCATGGCCGCGGCCAGCAGCTGGGCCCGCCGGTGGGCCTCGTCGCGCTCGCGTTCCGCCTTGACCTGCGCCGTCCGTACGCCCCTGACCACCACGAACGCGAGCCCGGCGCCCACGACCACCCCGACGACCACGACGAACAGCAGGAGCAGCAGGGCCGGCGAGGCGAGCGCGGGAGCCGCCGCGACGTCGGCGCCCGCGCCGGGCACCGCGCCGGTCACCGCCAGCGCCGCGATCAGGGCCAGCGCGATCAGCCCGAGCAGGCTGGCCACGACCAGCCAGGCCCGTCCGGCGCGCCGCCGCGGCCGGGCCTCGGCGACCGCCCCGGGGACCGGCCCGAAGCCCGCGTGCGGGCCGGCGGCCGGAATCCCCGCCGGAACCGCCTGGACCACTGACGGGCCCGCTGATGGGACTGCTGACGGGATTGCGGCGGCCCGCGGGGCTGGCGCCCACGGCACGAACTCGGGCCGATCACCACCCTGGTCGACACCCTGCCCCACGCCCTGCCCGACGCCCTGGTCGATCCGGGTGACCTCGGCCGTGATCACCTGCGCCACGGCCGGGGCGGCGCCTGCGGCCGGGGCGGCGCCCGCGGCCGGGGCGGCGAAGGCGGCCGCCCGGGGCGCGGCCTCCTCCTCCACCGGGCCGGGCAGCTCGCGATCGATGCGGCTGTGCTCCTTGTGCGCCCTGGCCGCGTCGCGGTGGTAGTCCTCCAGCTGCTCGTAGAGCTCGTCGGAGGCGTAGATCGTGCCGTCCACGAGCGGTCCGCGCTCGCCGCGGATGACGGCCACCACGTCGTCGCCGTTGAGCGTCTTGTGCGTCTCCAGGGCGTGCGCCAGGCACAGCACCTGCCTGCGGTGCTCCTCCAGCAGCCGCTCGGTCTTCTCCAGCAGCCGCACCAGGTTGAACTCGATGCGCTCGCCCAGCACGTCGGGGGTCAGGTCGGGCGCGGCGCGCACCGGCTCGCGCTCGGTGATGCCGATGCCGCCGCCCCCGCCGCCCCGGCCGCGCATGGCCTTGCCGCCGTGGATCTCCAGCTCCTGGAGCGCGGGCAGCGACGTGACGCCGGAGCCCATCCCCCAGTACGACTCCATCAGCGCGGTGAGGAACGTGGCCGCGTGCAGGTCGCCGGAGACGCCGGAGGAGTTGTCCTCGCCGAAGAACATGCGCTCGCCGGCCAGCGAGGCCAGGGAGACCATGATGTCGGCCTCGTACTCGGACTTCCAGCGGGTGAACTGGTCCTCGGGCTTGATCGAGGCGACCATGCCCAGGTAGTCGGCGCCCTTCTCGATGGTGGCGATGTCGATCTCCAGATGGAACCGGGTCACGTACGCCACCACGGCGTGGCACGCCTCGTGCACGGCCACGGCGTGCCGCTCGCGCTCGATGTACTCGACGTCCTCGGGCGGGCCGAGCTGCTTGAGCCGCTTGGCGCGCAGCACGTCCGACCAGGTGATGACCTCCCGGCCGTCGCGGATGGCGGTGATCAGCGACTCGTTGACCAGGTCCTTGATCGTGGCCCCGGTCGCGTACGGCGTGATCGTGGCCAGCTTGTCGATCTGCTCCCCGGTGAGCTCGTGCTCGACCTTGTCGAAATAGCCCTGGTACGTCCGCACCCGTCCGGCCTTGGACGGGTAGCCGACCTTGTAGATGCGGTCGATGCGGCCCGGCCGCAGCAGCGCCTCGTCCAGCGCGTCGGGCCGGTTGGTGGCCATCATGACGAGGATGCGGTATTTGGGCGGCGGCTTGGGCCGCATCCCGAGCAACCGCCTGACCAGCCGGTTGAAGAAGCCGCGCGGCTTCTTGAGCCCGGACAGCTCGGTGAGCAGCGCCTGGAGGGTGCCGGGGTCGCCGCTGTTCATCATGCCGCCGCCGGCGAAGAAGCGCTCGCGCCAGGTGCCCGGCGGGTCGGCGGCCTCCCGCCGGCCCTTGTAGGCCAGCACCGAGCGGCTCTCCTCCGACAGGTACGTCATCCCGTGGCAGCCGGAGTGCGCAGTGAAGCCGGAGTGCCCGGACAAGCCTGAGTGCCCGGACAAGCCGGTGTGCGCCGAGAAGCCGCCCTGGCCGGGCGGACCCTGCTGGGCCAGCTTGCCGCGCTTGCCGAGCGAGTCGGCCTCGTCGAAGAAGACGATCACGCCGCCGTACCGCAGCGCCAGCTTGCGCAGCTTCCTGAACAGGCCCTTGACCTTCAGGATGCCGACGCCCATGAACATGTTCGTGAAGGCTCCCGGATCCACGAACACGTACGGCTTGCCGGTCTCGCCGGCCACGGCCTCGGCCATCAGCGTCTTGCCGGTGCCCGGCGGGCCCCACAGCAGCAGGCCGCTGGGCACGTACCCGCCGCGCCGCTCGATCTCGTCGGGCCGCTCCAGGAAGACGATGTTCTCCTGGACCCGCTCGACCACGTGGTCCTGTCCCCAGACGTCGGCGAAGCGGGTCTTGATGTCGTCGGGGAAGTACGTCTCCACGCCGCCCCTGGACAGGAACCAGAACAGGCCGACGAACTGGATGATGACGAAGAAGAACAGGAAGACGATCTGCAGCAGGAACGGCAGCGCCTGCCAGATCAGCGTCGGCGCCTGCAACAGGGCGACGAACGGGCTGACGTCCAGCACCGCCCCCGCCACGAGCGCGGTCAGCGTGACGAAGAAGGCGATCTTCAGGGCTCTGGAGATGCGGTACCTGGTCCAGTCGTCGAAGCGCCGGTGCGTCCACCGCTCGAACCCGCCGAAGACCTTCTGGCTCCAGAACCGGTGGTAGCCCGACCAGTGCTCGCTGACCAGGAAGTGCAGTTGCCGCAGGGCCTCGGCGCCGAGCAGCCAGAAGATCCACTGGTACTCGTAGCCGATCTTCCAGGCCGCCTCGGGGAAGGTCACGACGCCCGTCCAGTCGGCCATCACCTTCCAGGTGAGGATCAGGTAGGCCAGGACCAGCGCGACGAGGAACTTGCTCCGGTCCCAGAACTGCATCTTCTTCCTGGTCACGGAGTCGGGGTCGGAGGGCCCGCTGCCGGGGGCGCGCAGCCCTTCGTGCTGAACGGTGGTGGTCACTGACGTCCCCTCATCCGGGCAGCCGGAGCAGCTTGAACGAACCCGCGATCTTGTCGAACTCGGCGCCGCGCTCGCGGTAGCAGGTCGCCCGGCAGCCGATGAGCATGACCGAGACCGTCGCGCCCTTCTCGTCGAGGATCGCGGTCTGGTCGAACGTCTGGACGTCGGCGCCGATCTGGTAGTTGAAGCGCACCCGTACGCCTCTGGCGCCGTTCTCCAGGGCGAGGACGTCGTCGCTGAGGAGCTCGAACTTGGCGAACATCGGCGGCCGGCCGGTGGTCATGGCCTGCTGCTCGTACAGCTCGCGCATCGGGTCCGTCACGGGCAGCACGAAGTCGCGCAGCCGGTTGAGCGAGATCGCGTCCCGCTGCTGCTCGGTGAGCTTGTGCACGGTGGCGTACACGAACGGGTCGGACGAGCTCAGCAGATGGTTGACCGACGGCTCGGCCGACTGGTCGAAGGCCGTGGACCAGACCCGCTGCGCGCGTGTCGCCGCCGCCAGCGAACCGGGTCGGTCACCCGTCAGATACAGTTCGATCGGATTGGCGTTGAGCTGCGTGAACGAGGCGGGCACCTTGAAATAGGTGGTGCCTTCCCTGTCCCGTACGTAGGTGAACTCCGGCTGCCCGCACGCCGGCAGCACGAAAACCGCGACCATGAGCGCGATCCAAGCCCGTGTCCTTTTCACCAGGGCTTACCTCCGCTTTACGGACCAACGCAGTTGTTGTGCCCGCTTTCATGCGGAATGAGGCCGGATGCACGATGAGAAATCTTGACCAAATCTTGGCCATTGATTGGCTTTACTTGTTACAGATCACCAAATGGTGGTATGGGCCAGGTCGCCACACTCTACGGTCGCCCGGGATACAACGTTCGTGCAACCCCCATTGGTAGACCACAGGAAGTAGCAAAGGATATGAGGACGCCCATCCCGAGCCTCGGAGCGCACCATGAAAGAACCCGCGATGGAGACCGTCGACTCCTTCGGCATGACGGCTGAGCGGCAGTTCGCCGACCTGTGGTCGAGGACCGCCCTGTCGGTCAAGGAGCGCCGGCTGCTGCTGCTCGGGCTGCTCGTCGGACAGGGGCTCGACGAGCTGACCGCCGTGCAGCTCGACGTCGCGCTGCGGGCGGGCGACCTGAGCGAGAGCGAGCTGCGCGAGGTGGTGGTCTTCCTGACCCACTACGCCGGCTGGACCCGCGGATCGCGGCTCAACGACCAGGTCGAGGAGCTGATCGAGCGGGTCAGGCAGGCTCGATCCGGTAGAGCGGACCCCGCAGGCTGAGCGCGTACAGCTCGCCGTCGAGCCCCTCCCCGAAGGAGGAGAGCTGCTCGACCCGGCCGATCTCGGACGCCTTCGACGGCTCGGCCGCGGGCGCGGCCCTGACCCAGCCGGCGCAGAAGTCCCCGTACAGGAAGCTGCCGCGCAGCCAGGGCAGCGCGGCGCCGCGGTAGACGTAACCGGCGATCACCGAGCAGCTGCCGTCCTTGTGCAGGGGGTAGGTGATGACCGGCTCGGTCAGGCCGCGGCCCGTGCCGCCGCGGAAGGGCCGCCCGCCCTCGCGCAGGTTCCAGCCGTAGTTCTCGCCGCCCTTGGAGGCGGCCGGCTGGCGGTCGACCTCCTCCACCTCGTCCTGGCCGACGTCGCCGATCCACAGGTCGCCGCTGTGCCGGTCGAAGCCGAACCGCCAGGGGTTGCGCAGGCCGTAGGCCCAGATCTCGGGCCGCGCGCCGTCCTTCCCGGCGAACGGGTTGTCCCGCGGCACCTTGTACGGCCTGCCGCGCGGGTCGATGCGCAGGATCTTGCCCAGCAGCGTGCCGAGATCCTGGCCGTTGCCCTGCGGGTCGCCCGCGCTGCCGCCGTCGCCGAGCCCGACGTAGAGATGGCCGTCGGGGCCGAAGGCGAGCTGGCCGCCGTTGTGGTTGGCGTACGGCTGCTCCTGGGTGAGCACGTCGCGCCGGCCGGTGGCGCGCCGGCCGTCGAAGGCCCATTCGGTGACGTGGGTGGCGCCGCGGGTGTCGGTCCAGTCGAGGTAGAGCCAGCGGCCGGAGGGATGGAAGGCCACGCCGAGCAGGCCCTGCTCGTTGCCGCCGCTCACCTCCCCCGACAGGTCGACGATGACGTCGCCGTCGGTGGCGCGCAGCCGGCCGCCCTGCTCGGCGACGTAGAGCCGGGCCTCGCCCTTGCGCGCGGCGAGGGCGACCGGCCGTTCGAACCGGCCGAGCTCGCGGAAGCGCACCTGCCGGGGAGCGCTCTTCGGCTCGGGGCTCGCCGACTGAGAAGGCCGGGTGGAGGCAGGCGGGGCGGCGGACACGGTGGCCGGGCCGGGCGGGGACGAGGCGGCCGAGCAGGCGGTGAGGGCCAGGAGGAGCACGGCCGCGAAGGGGCGCACGCCGTCCATACTCGCACGCCCGACCGGGGACGTTAAGGTTCAGGACATGCCTACCGCATTGATCACGGGCGCCACCGCCGGCATCGGCGCCGCGTTCGCCCGCCGCCTGGCCGCCGACGCCTGCTCGCTCGTCCTGGTCGCGCGCGACGAGCAGCGGCTCGTCCAGGTCGCCGACCAGCTCAGGCTCAGGTACGGCGTGGACGTCGAGGTGCTGCCCGCCGACCTGGCCACCGAGGAGGGCCTGGCCAGGGTCGAGTCGAGACTCCGCGACGGCGTCGACCTGCTGGTGAACAACGCCGGTTTCGGCCACCCCGGCGACTTCCTGAAGGTGCCGGTCGAGGACGAGCTGCGCATGCTGAAGGTCCACTGCGAGGCCGTGCTGCGGCTCACCCTGGCGGCGCTGCCCGCGATGCGCAAGCGCGACCGGGGCGCGGTGATCAACGTGGCGTCGGTCGCGGCGTTCTTCTCCCGCGGCACCTACAGCGCCTCGAAGGCGTGGGTGGTCAACTTCAGCGAGTCGGCGGCCAACGACGTGCGCAACCCGCGGATCAAGATCATGGCGCTGTGCCCGGGTTTCGTGCGCACCGAGTTCCACCAGCGGGCGTCCATGGACACCTCGGGCATCCCGGGGTTCCTGTGGCTGAAGGCCGACAACGTGGTCAGGGACGCCATGCGCGACCTTGCGCTCGGCAAGCGGGTCTCGGTGCCCGACCTGCGCTACAAGGCCATCGTGGCGATCGGCAAGCTGGTGCCGCACAACCTGGCCGGGCGCGTCTCGGCCAGGCTCGGCCGCCGCTGACCTCGGGGCGTACCACAACAAGGTGGGCCCCCGCCGCGGGAGGGGGTCGCGGTGGGGGCCCGGGACGGCCGTGAGTGACTCACGGCCGGGAACCGGAAGATCCGGCGGGCTCTGCTAGCGGTTGGCCTCGTGGCCGATGGCCAGGCCGCTCGTCGGGTCGAAGAAGTGCAGGTTGTGCGTGTCCAGGACCAGGTCGATGCGCTGGCCGGGGCGCACGTGGCTGCGGGCGTTGACGCGGGCGGTCCACAGGGACTTGTCGCCCACGAGCGGCAGCGCCGCCTCCTCGTCGTCGCCCGTGTCGGCGGCGGCGACGGTGTCCTTGTGCTCGACCGGCGGGGCGTCGATCAGGAACAGCACGTTGATCTCGGAGCCCAGCTCCTCGGTGACCTCCGCCTTGACGGGCAGGGTGGCCCAGCCGTTGGCGTGGTTGCCGGCCGAGTTGGCGTCCTCGAAGTCCGACGGGCGGATGCCGAGGATGACCTTCTTGCCGATGTACTGGTCGAGGCCCGGCTTGTCGGCGAAGGCCGAGTCGGGGATCGGCAGGCTGATGTCGGCGAAGCGCACGACCGCGCCGTTGTCGCGGGCCAGCTCGGCGGTGACGAAGTTCATCGAGGGCGAGCCCATGAAGCCGGCGACGAACAGGTTGACCGGCTTGTCGAACAGGTTCTGCGGGGTGTCGACCTGCTGGAGCAGACCGTCGCGCAGGACGCAGACGCGGTCGCCGAGGGTCATGGCCTCGACCTGGTCGTGGGTGACGTACACGGTGGTGACGCCGAGGCGCTCGTGCAGGGTGTTGAGCGAGGCGCGCATGGAGACGCGGAGCTTGGCGTCGAGGTTCGACAGCGGCTCGTCCATGAGGAAGGCCTGCGGCTCGCGGACGATGGCGCGGCCCATGGCGACACGCTGGCGCTGACCACCGGACAGAGCGGCCGGCTTGCGCTTGAGGTAGGTCTCCAGGCCGAGCATCTTGGCGGCCTCGTTGACCCGCTTCTGGATCTCCGGCTTGGGCATCTTGCGGAGCTTGAGGCCGAAGGCGAGGTTCTCCTCGACCGTCATGTGCGGGTAGAGCGCGTAGTTCTGGAAGACCATCGCGATGTCGCGGTCCTTCGGCGGAAGGTGGTTGACCACCTTGTCGCCGATGGCGATCTCGCCGCCGCTGATGTCCTCAAGGCCGGCGATCATCCGGAGCGCGGTCGACTTACCGCAACCCGATGGGCCCACCAGCACCATGAACTCGCCGTCCTTGATCTCAAGGTTCAGCCCGTTCACGGCCTTCACGCCACCGGCGTAGATCTTGTCGACGTTCGTCAGAACGATGGATGCCATGACATTCCTTCGCGCTCCAGGGCGATCGGCCCGGACGTTGGTTCTCGGTTCCCGTGGATACGTTTTCACGTATCTCACCCGAAACGGACATCGGTGTCAAGGGGTACCGCGTGACCAGCCTTTGTAGGACCGATGGTCTTCCGGTGACCTGGAATCCATGATGGAATCGTTTCCATGGAGAAGCGGGCGACGATCAAGGATGTGGCCGAGGCGGCGGGCGTCGGCGTCGCGACCGTGTCCCGGGTGCTGTCGGGCGGCTCGGCCAGCCCCAGCACCAGGGAGCGGGTGCTGGCCGTCGCCGCCCAGCTCGACTACCGGCCCAGCGCGCTCGGCCGCAACCTGCGCCAGCGCCGCACCGGCGGCCTGGGCCTGCTGGTGCCCGACCTCACCGACACCTTCTACGGGCAGCTCTGCGAGGGCGTGCTCGCCTGCGCCCGGTCGGCGGGCGAGCCGGTCGTGCTGGGCTCGACGGGCGGCGACCCCGAGCAGGAGGCGGAGCTGATCGGCATGCTGCTCGAACAGAGCGTCGACCGGGTCATCGCGGTGCCCTCCGGCGACGCCGAGACCTGGGCCCCCGCGCTCAGGGCGGGCATGACGGTGGTCTTCGCCGACCGCCTGCCGCCCGAGGCCGGGCGCGACGGCGACCGCGACCCCGCCGAGAGCGCCCTCGACGATCTCATGCTCCTCGACGGCGTGACCCCGCGCGGGCGCGTCCCCGAGGGCGCCGCGCGTCCGCTCGACGTGCCCGCCGTGCTGGCCGACGACCGCGCCGGCATCCGTACGGCCGTGCGCTACCTGCGGGGCCTCGGCCACCGGCGCATCGCCTTCCTCGGCGGCCCCGGCCACGACCGGCGGGCCGACGCCTTCCGCGAGGCCGTGGGCGCGCCGGTGGACGAGGAGCTGGTGGTGTTCGGCACCGGCAGCCGCGACTCGGCGTACGCCGCCGCCTCCGGCCTGTTCCAGAGCCGTCCCGACCTGTCGGCCGTCGTCGCGGGCGGGAACGTCCTGGGCGAGGCGGCCGTGCTGGCCGCCCGCGAGCTCGACCTGCGGGTGCCGAAGGACGTGTCGCTGGTGATGTACGACGACGTGCCCTGGGCCGAGCTGTGCGCCCCGCCGCTGACCGTGATCGCCCAGCCCGGCCGGGACATGGGGTACCGGGCCTGCGAGCTGGTGCTGCGCGAGGGCACCCGGCGGGCGCGCACGGTGGTGCTGCCCACCGAGCTGATCATCCGCGGGAGCTGCGGCCCCCGCAGGTGACCGGCGGGCGGCACGCGCTCAGCTCTCGCCGAGGACGTCCCGCGCGTGCGCCTCGATCACCTGGGCCACTTCCTGAGGCGCTCTCAGGTGCGCGCCGTGCCCCTGCCCGTGCAGCGTGACGCGCCGGGCGCCGGGGATCGTCTCCCCCAGGGCGTCGAGCCGCGCGCCGAGATGGGCGGGGCTGCGGTCGCCGCCGAGCAGCACCACCGGCGTGCGGATCGCCGCGTACGCCGCCCGCCGGTCGCCCAGGGCGTCGATCGCCAGCAGGTCGTCGATCTGGCGGGGCGCGCGCAGCCGCGTCGGCCGATGGCAGGCCACCGCCACGGAGGTCAGCCAGGAGATCGCCGGCGACAGGCCCACCACGTCCCTGAAGAAGATCCGCATCGCCCGGCCCGGCCGGCCCGCCGCCACCGCGGCCGCGGCCGCCTGGCCGGCCGCGCCGCCGAGCGAGGGTCCGAGGGCGACGGGCGGCTCGTACAGGACCGCGCCCGCGAAGGCGTCCGGCGCGAGGAGCAGGGACTCCAGCGCGGCCACCGCGCCGGAGGAATGCCCGACGAGCAGGACGGGCCCGCCGAGCGCGGCCGCCACCGCCACCGCGTCGGCGGCCTCCTGCGCCATGGTGGCGGGCCCGGCCAGGTCCGGCCGGTACTGGCGGCGCCGGACGCGCACCACGCGGAACCGCGGCGCGAGCAGCGCCGCGACCTTGCCCCACTGGGTGCCGTCGTCGAGCCCTGCGTGCAGGACGAGGACGGCCGGGCCCTGCCCCTCCTCGACCACCCGGACGTCGGTCCCGTCGGCGGATGTCACCGTGAGCATGGCGCCTCCTCAGTGCGGCCACTGTACGCCTCCTCAGCCCCGTAGTACCTCAGAGCTACGCGAAAGGTGCATCCCCCAGCGGGAAGCCGACTACAAGGCGTGATCCCTACCTTCGGTGCCGGAAGGAAGAACCGGCACGGAAGGGGACCACCCGCCATGGCATCGCTGAGGAACCGCCTGCTCGCCGCGCTCGTCACCGCTTCGGTGGCGGTGCCCGCGTCCGGCGCCGGCGGGTCCGCGGGGGTGCCCGCGCCCGTTCCCGCCGCCGTGGCGCCGCTGCGCGCCGCGGCTCCCGCCGTGCTGGCCGCCGAGCTGACCGAGCGGTACGCCGCCGGGCGCGCCGCCGTGCTGGCCGCCGAGCGCACCGCCGCCGCGCGGGGGCACCGCCTGCGGGCGGCGGCGCTGCGGGCCATGGCCGGCCCGTCGCGCACGTTCCTGTCCTTCGACGGGCGCGACGGCGGCCGCACCGTGGAGGTCTTCGGCGACCTGGCGACGGCCCGGCGGATCGCCGTCCTGGTGCCCGGCTCCGACACGAACCTCGACCGGTACGGCCGCCTGCACGCCGGCGCGACGCGGCTGCGCGAGGCGCTCGGCGACGGCTCGGCGGTCATCGCCTGGGCCGGCTACCGCACGCCCGGCACGCTCAGCCTGGACGTGCTGACGCCCGCGCGGGCCGACGAGGCCGTGCCCGGGCTGCGCGCGTTCGTCCGGGAGCTGCGCGCGCTCAAACCCGGCGCCCGGCTGTCGCTCGTGTGCCACTCCTACGGCTCGGTGGTGTGCGGACGGGCCGCGCCCGGCCTGGACGTGGCCGACATCGTCCTGATGGGCAGCCCCGGCGCGGGCGTCCCCGACGTCGCCGCCATGCGCACCCGCGCGGTCGTGTGGGCCGGGCGCGGCGCCGCCGACTGGATCGCCGGCGTGCCCCACGCGCTGGTCGAGCTGCCGTTCGTCACGGTCGGACTGGGGGCCGACCCGGTCTCGCCCGGGTTCGGCGCCCGCGTCTTCGCGGCGGGCGACGGCGGCCACAGCGACTACCTGCGGCCCGGCTCCCCCGCCCTGACGGCCGTCGCCCGCATCGTCTCCGGAGAGGCCGCCCGCGATGTCTGAGTCCTCCCCCCGCATCGTCTCCGGAGAGGCCCCCGCGATGTCTGACTCCTCCCTCCGCACCCGCTCCGGACCGCGCGGGCTCGCCGCCCGCATCGAGGCCGGGACGCCGCCGGAGCGCGACCGGGCCCTGGACGCGCTGCGGGCCCTGGCCATCCTCGGGGTGGTGGCCGGGCACTGGCTGGTGACCGCCGTGGTCAGCGACAGCGGCAGCCTGCGCGTCACCAGCCCGCTCAAGTACCTGCCGCAGCTCGCCCCGATGTCGTGGGCGTTCCAGATGCTGGCGATCTTCTTCCTGGTGGGCGGCCTGGTCGGGGCGAAGGGCCACCGGTCGGCGCGGGCGGCCGGCATCGGCTACGTCCCGTGGCTGCGCGGCCGGTTGGGGCGGCTGTTCCGCCCGGTGGCGGTCGTCGCGGCGGTGTGGGCCGTGGCGGCGGTCGCGATGCTCGCCTCCGGGGTGCCGCTGGAGGACGTGCGGCTGCTGGTCAGGATGGCGGCGGCGCCGATGTGGTTCCTGCTGGTGTTCGCCGCGCTGACGGCCGTCACACCGCTGGCCGCCCGGCTGCACCCGGCCTGGCCGCTCGCGGCGGTGGCGGCCTGCGACGCGGTGCGGTTCGGGCCCGGCGGGCCGGAGTGGTTGTGGTGGGTGAACCTGGCGGCCGGGTGGCTGGTGCCGTACTGCCTGGGCGCGGCCTGGGCCCGCGGGCGGCTGCGGAGCCGGGCCACCGGCTGGACGCTGCTGACCGGCGGCGCGGCCACGGCCCTGGCGCTGGTGGCGTGGGGCGGCTACCCGGCGACCATGGTCGGGGTGCCGGGCGCCCCGGTCTCCAACCTGGACCCGCCCTCGCTCGCGGCCGTCAGCTTCGGGCTCGCCCAGTGCGGCGCGGCGCTGCTGCTGCTCGGCCCGCTGCGCCGGCTGCTGCGCCGCCCCGCCGTCTGGGCGTCCGTGGCCGTGGCCAACCTGGCCGCGATGACGATCTTCCTCTGGCACCAGACCGCGCTGATCGCGGTGACCGAGCTCGGCCTGCTGGCGAGCCGGGCGCTGCTGGAGAGCCGGGCGCTGCCCGGCCTGCACACCTCGCCCGAGGAGCTCGGGTGGGTGGCGGCCCGGCTGGCCTGGCTGCCGGCGTTCGCGGTGGCGCTGCTGGTGTGCTGCGCCGCCTTCCACGCCCACGAACGCCGGCGGCCCCGCTAGAGCAGCTTCTCGATGGCCGCGACGACGGCCGGGTCGTCGGGGGCGGTGCGGGGACGGAAGCGGGCCACGACGTTGCCCTCGCGGTCGAGCAGGAACTTCTCGAAGTTCCACTGGACGTCGCCCGCCGCGCCCTCCTCGTCGGCCGTCTCGGTGAGCTCGGCGTAGAGCGGGTGGCGGCCGGGGCCGTTGACGTCGGCCTTGGCCAGCAGCGGGAAGTCGACGCCGTAGGTCGCCGAGCAGAACTCCTGGATCTCCTCCGCCGTGCCGGGCTCCTGGCCGGCGAACTGGTTGCAGGGCACGCCGACCACGCTGAAGCCGCGCGGGCCGAAGTCCTGCTGGAGCTGGACCAGGCCGGCGTACTGCGGGGTCAGGCCGCAGCGGGAGGCCACGTTGACCAGCAGCACGGCCTTGTCGCCGGCGAGGTCGCCGAGCGTGGTGGGGTCGTCGGCGAGGGTGCGGAGCGGGATGTCGCGAAGGCTCATGATCTGAAGCTTACAGAACGACGCCCGCCGCAGATTGTGACCTATTCCTCATTTTTCCCACGAAACCCCTGAATATCAATATGTCGTGATCTTGGAATTGAGCCTGATTTTTCATGGTCAATTAGGAAATGTGGGCGTTTGTCAGGCAGGGTGACGCGGTCCCCGTCCCCTTCGAAAGGGAATCCGCATGCCCATGCTCCGCCGTACCGGTGTCCTGGTCCTCGCCGCAACGCTCGCGACGGTGACCGGCACCACGGCCGCACAGGCGCAGAGCTCCCAGAGCAGTGGCAGGAACAAAGCCATCGCCAAGTCCCTGGTCGCCCAGCGCGGCTGGGGCGCCGCGAGCTACGGCTGCCTGGTCAGGCTCTGGGCCAGAGAGAGCGGCTGGAACCACAGGGCCGGCAACCGGTCGGGCGCCTACGGCATCCCGCAGGCGCTCCCGGGCCACAAGATGGCCTCCTCGGGCGCCGACTGGCGCACGAACCCGCGCACCCAGATCCGGTGGGGTCTGGGCTACATCAAGCAGCGGTACGGCTCGCCGTGTCGCGCGTGGGCGCACTTCCAATCCCACAGTTGGTACTGAGCCAAACCCCAGGTACGTCCGCGTTTTTACTCAAGGACATGCCATATAGGCGACGGGCCGGGCAATCCTGGCCCAGCGAGATCGCCCTTTATCCGAATTGAGCGCGCAAACACCTGTCCTTCGCGTGTCGAGATCGCGGCCCGCGGTCACGGCCCGTAATAGGAATCGTGCTTGAGGACACGTCGTGGCGCCTTCCGGGCCGTCCAGCACGATCGGGCGGTACAGGATCCCGGGAGGCCGCGCGGACCCTCCGCGTCCGAGCCACGGACGCGGACCGGCAGGGCGCTCCCGAGGGGGCGCCCGTCCGCACGCGACCCGAAAGCAAGGATCGCCTTGGACAGCAAACGCGTGCTCAGCGGCACTCTTCTCACTATCAGCGCGTTCGGCGTCAGCACCGGCCCGGCCTGGGCGGAGTCCCGGCCTCCGGTGATCAAGATGCGGACCTGGACAACGTCAGCGCAACCGAAGATCGCGGCCGTACGGCCCGCCGGAAGAAACAAGAAGATCGCCCTGGGACAGGTCGTCCAGCGCGCGTGGAACTACCGGGAGTTCCGCTGCCTGGACAACCTGTGGACCAGGGAGAGCAATTGGAACCACCACGCGCTCAACCGGTCGTCGGGCGCCTACGGGATCCCGCAGGCGCTGCCCGCGGGCAAGATGAGCGGCGCGGGCAAGGACTGGCGGTCCAACCCCGAGACGCAGATCCGCTGGGGCCTGGCCTACATCAAGGGAAGGTACGGCAGGCCCTGCGGCGCCTGGGGGCACTGGCAGTCGCACAACTGGTACTGATCTCGCGTGCCGGAGGGCATCCGGGCCCGCCCGGGTGCCCTCCTACTGACCCGCGTGCACCGCGATGGCCTGGATGAGCAGTTCGACCCCGAACTCGAACTCCGCCTCGTGGTCGCACTCGGCCAGCAGCGGCGCCAGCGCGCTCACCTCGGGGAACAACGCCGGATCGACGACGGCGGCCTCGACCGTGCGGCTGTGGACGGGCGCGAAGGTGGGCGTCACGCCGACCTCGCGCAGCAGCGAGCCCACGATGAAGGCGATGAACATGCGCAACATCCGGACGGCGTCGGGCCCGTCGAAGCCCGCGCCGCGCAGCGTGGCCAGCGCCCGCTCGACCGGCAGCAGCCCGGCGTGGGAGTGGAGCTGGCGGCTGACCACCACCATGGTCGAGCGCGGATGGTGATGAGCGATCTGCCGGAAGGCCCGCGCCTGCGCCCGCACTCGGTCGGTCCAGTGGGCGTCGGGGTCGTCGGTGAACTCGATGCCGCTCAGCACGCTCTCGGCCACGCCGTTGAGCAGGGCGTCCTTGTTCGGCACGTGGTTGTAGAGGGACATCACGCCGACGCCGAGCTCGGCCGCGATGCGGCGCATGGAGACCGCGTCGGCGCCCTCGCGCTCGATGAGGTCGATGGCCGCGGCCACGATTCGGGGCCTGGACAGGGGCTCGGTGGTCATAGCTCATTCTATTGACGCACGTACACCGTACGTGCAAGGGTCGAGCCGTGGACGTACACCGTACGTAATCCCCCTCGCGGAGGTCCCCCATGTCGACGCACGATCTCTACACCCTCCCCGCCGAGCTCTCCACCTGGGACGTCGGCATGGCCGGCGCCAGCCGGTTCACCTGGGAGTACGACGAGGGCCGCGACCGCATGCTGGCCTTGTACCAGAAGGGCAAGGACAAGCAGTGGGACTCGGCCAAGCGCATCGACTGGGACCTGGAGGTGGACCCGTACAATGTGCTGGGGATCCCCGACAACACGATCGCCATCCACGACACCCCGCTGTGGCACCGGCTCGGCCCCCAGCAGCGCCAGGACGTGCGGCTGCACGGCGCGGCCTGGCAGTTCTCCCAGTTCCTGCACGGCGAGCAGGGCGCGATGATCTGCTCGGCCCGGATCGTGGAGTCGGTGCCCGACCTGGACTCCAAGTTCTACGCCGCCACCCAGACCATGGACGAGGCCCGCCACGCCGAGACCTACGCCCGCTTCCTCCAGGAGAAGGTGGGCCTGGCGTACCCGATCAACGAGCACCTCAAGGCGCTGCTGGAGAGCACGCTCAGCGACTCCCGCTGGGACATGCCCTACCTCGGCATGCAGGTGCTCATCGAGGGCCTGGCCCTGGCCGCGTTCGGCGTCATGCGCGACATCACCACCAAGCCGCTGCCCAAGCAGATCCTCGCCTACGTGATGCAGGACGAGGCCCGGCACGTCGCCTTCGGCCGGATGGCGCTGCGCGACTACTACAAGAACCTGTCGGAGTCCGAGCTGCGCGAGCGCGAGGACTTCGTCATCGAGGGCTGCTACCTCATGCGCGACCGGCTGCGCGGCGCGGAGTCCTGGGAGCACCTGGGCCTGTCCAGGGCCGAGACCGACGAGGTCATGCGGGCCACCGACCAGTCGGAGTACCTGCGGCTGTTCCGCTCGCTGCTGTTCAGCCGGATCGTGCCGTGCGTCAAGGACATCGGGCTGTGGAGCCCGCGGCTGCAGCAGGCGTACGCCGACATGGGCGTGCTGGAGATGGCCGGCCAGTCGCTCGACGCCCTCATGAAGCAGGACGAGGACATCGCCGACAAGCTGGACGCCGCCCGCTTCGCCGCCGAGGAGGCCGAGCGGCACGCCGAGGTCGCCGACACGATCGCCCTCGGCACGTCCACCCCCTGACCGGCCCGCCCGCCCGCCGGGCGGCGTCCTCAGCGTCCGCCGTGGAAGCGGCGGTGCAGTTCGCGCACCTGCCCGGCCAGCTCCGGGACGGGCCCGTCCACCGGGACGCCCGGCGCGACCGCGTTGACCGGCAGCGTGCTCACCGGCGGCGCCGGCACGCCCAGCTCCGCCAGCCAGCCGCCGAGCTGCTCCGACGACGCCACGTAGACGATGCGCCCGAGGCCCACCCAGGCGTGGGCCGCCGCGCACATCGGGCAGTGCTCGCCGGAGGTGTAGACGGTGGCCGCCGCCCGCTCCTGCGGGGTCAGGTTGGCCGCCGCCCACCGCGCCAGCTCGAACTCCGGATGCCGGGTGCGGTCGCCCCCGGCCACCCGGTTGTGGTCCTCGGCCAGCACGGCGCCGTCCGCGGCGACCAGCACGGACCCGAAGGGCTCGTCGCCCGACTCCAGCGCCTCGGTGGCCAGCTCGACACAGCGCCGCAGGTACGGCAGTTCACTCTCGTCGATCATCGTGACTTCCCGTCCGGTGAGAATGGTGAGCGGAAAGGACAGCTCCGCCTTAGCCCGGGCCGCGCCCGAGCCGCAGGTGGCAGTGTGCCCGGCCGTCCGGACGACGGCGGGCGCGGGGTCGCCGGACGCGCCGTGAGGGTCTCGTTTCTGCCCGTAACCTGCAGAAACCCCCACATTTACCGCAAAAAATGGGTTGATCCCACGTATTAATCTGGATGGGATGCCTCCCGATACTGACACACCTCGCCGTCCCCTGCTCTCCTCCAACTCCCTGTGGCGGATGAAGTCCTACCTCCGCCCGTACGCCGCCAGACTGGTGCTCATCTGGCTGGCCGCGATCCTCAGCATCGCCGCGAGCATCGCGCTCCCCCTGATCAGTGAGAAGGTCATCGACGGTCCCGTGACCCTGGGCGACTCCGACGGGCTGCTCCCGCTCGGTCTCATCGCCCTGGGCGTGGGCGTCGTGGAGGCCGGGCTGATCTTCCTGCGGCGCTGGACCCAGGTCAAACCCGTCCTCGGGCTGGAGACCGCGATCCGCGACGACCTCTACGAGCACCTGCAGCGCCTGCCGATGGGCTTCCACGGCGACTGGCAGTCGGGCCAGCTGCTGTCGCGGGCCACGACGGACCTGTCCACGATCCGCCGCTTCCTCGGCTTCGGCATGCTCTTCCTGGTGATGAACATCCTCCAGCTCATCACGGTGACCGTGCTCCTGCTGAACAAGTACTGGCCGCTCGGGCTGCTGGTGCTGGCCTCGGCCGTGCCGATCGTGTGGACGTCCCTGCGGTTCGAGAAGCGGTACATCAAGATCTCCCGCCAGGTCCAGGACGAGCAGGGCGACCTCGCCACGCTCGTCGAGGAGTCGGCCATCGGCATCCGTACGATCAAGGCGTTCGGCCGCCGCCACCACGTCTACGACCGCTACGACGAGGCGGCCCGCAAGGTGTACGGCAGCTCGGTGGACAAGGCCACCCTGTCGGCCCGGTTCTTCGCCTTCCTCGAAGTGATCCCCAACGTCACCCTCGCCCTGGTGCTGCTGCTCGGCGCGCTCGCGGTGGGCTCCGGCTCGATGACGCTGGGCACGCTGGTCGCCTTCACCACCCTGATGCTCCAGCTCGTCTGGCCGATCGCCAGCCTCGGCTACATCCTGGCCATGGCCCAGGAGGCGATGACCTCCGCCGACCGGGTCATGGAGGTCATGGACACCGTCCCGGCGATCGAGAGCGGCAGCCGCACGATCGAGCTGCCCCGGGGCCACCTGCGCTTCGAGGGCGTCGGGTTCGCCTTCCCCGGCGCGGACGAGCCGGTGCTGCGCGACGTCTGGCTGGACGTGCACCCCGGCGAGACGGTCGCGATCGTGGGCGCGACCGGCGCGGGCAAGACCACGCTGACCGCGCTGGTGCCCCGGCTGCTCGACGCCACCACGGGCCGCGTGACCATCGACGGCGAGGACGTGCGCGACCTCGACCTGACCACGCTGCGCTCGCTGGTGGCCACCGCGTTCGAGGAGCCGACGCTGTTCTCGATGAGCGTGCGCGAGAACCTCATGCTCGGCCGGCTCGACGCCACCGAGGAGGAACTGGCCGCCGCGATCGCCACCGCCCAGGCCGGTTTCGTGTACGACCTGCCCTGGGGCCTCGACACCCGCATCGGCGAGCAGGGCCTGTCCCTGTCGGGCGGCCAGCGGCAGCGGCTCGCCCTGGCGCGGGCGGTGCTGAGCAGGCCGCGGGTGCTCGTCCTCGACGACACCCTGTCGGCGCTCGACGTGGAGACCGAGGCGCTGGTGGAGGAGGCGCTGCGGCACGTCCTGCGCGAGGCGACCGGCATCGTGGTCGCCCACCGCGCCTCGACCGTGCTGCTGGCCGACAAGGTGGCGCTGCTGCGCGACGGCACCATCACCCACGTCGGCCGCCACCACGAGCTGCTGGCCGACGTGCCCGAGTACCGCGAGCTGCTGGCCCAGGACGCCGACTTCGACCCCTCGGAAGGAGCCCTGCGATGACCACCGCCCCCGTCTCCTCCTGGCGCGGCGTCGCCTCCGAGGAGCAGGACGAACTGCCGGAGAAGGTGTCGGTGCTGCTGCGGGAGCGCTCCCGCCGGCTGCTCGGCGACCTGCTGCGTCCCTACCGCAAGGCCATCGCGCTGCTCACCGCGATCATCGTCGTCTCGAACGCCGCGGCGCTGGCGATCCCGTACCTGGTCAAGGTGGGGATCGACGACGGCATCCCGCCGATGACCCGCGGATCGGGGCCGTCGATCCTGCTGATCGTGGTCGGCGTGATCCTGGTCGCGGCCGTCACGCAGGCGCTCACCCGGCAGGCGTTCCTGCGCCTGTCGGGGAAGGTCGGCCAGAGCGTGCTGCTGGAGCTGCGCAGGCGGGTGTTCGACCACTTCCAGCGGCTGTCGCTGAGCTTCCACGAGAAGTACACCTCGGGCCGGGTCATCTCCCGGCTGACCTCCGACATCGAGGCCATCTCCGAGCTGCTCCAGTCGGGCTTCGACGGGCTGGTCAAGGCGGTGCTGACGATGTTCGGCACGGCCGCGCTGCTGCTCGTCCTCGACGTGCACCTCGGCCTGGTGGCGCTGGTCCCGCTGCCGCTGCTGCTGCTGTTCACGCGGTGGTTCCGGCGGCAGTCGGTGATCGTCTACCGGCGCACGCGGGAGACGGTCGCCCTGGTGATCGTGCACTTCGTGGAGTCGATGACCGGCATCCGCGCGGTGCAGGCGTTCCGCAGGGAGCCGCGCAACCAGGAGATCTTCGCCCAGCTCAACGACGACTACCGGGACGCCAACGCGCGCAGCATGGTCCTGGGCGCGGAGTTCATGTTCGGCATCAAGCTGATCGGCAACCTGACCGTGGGCGGGGTGCTGCTCTACGGCGGCTACCTGGCGATCCAGGGCGAGGTCACGGTCGGCGTGCTGGCCGCGTTCCTGCTGTACCTGCGGCAGTTCTACGAGCCGATGCAGGAGCTCAGCCAGTTCTACAACACGCTGCAGTCGGCGGGCGCGGCCCTGGAGAAGCTGTCGGGCGTGCTGGAGGAGGAGCCGGGCGTGCCGGAGCCGCGCCGGCCCGAGCCGCTGCCCCAGCAGGCCCGCGGCATGGTCCGCTTCGAGGACGTGCGCTTCGCCTACGTCGAGGAGATGCCGATCCTGCCCGGCCTCGACCTGACGATCCCCGGCGGGCAGAGCGTGGCGCTGGTCGGCGCGACCGGCGCAGGCAAGACGACGCTGGCCAAGCTGATCTCCCGCTTCTACGACCCGACCGCGGGCCGCGTGCTGCTCGACGGGGTCGATCTGCGCGACCTGGACGAGACGACGCTGCGCCAGGCCGTCGTCATGGTGACGCAGGAGAACTTCCTGTTCAGCGGCACGGTGGCGGACAACATCAGGTTCGGCCGGCCGGACGCCACCGACCGGCAGGTCCGCGAGGCGGCCAAGGCGATCGGCGCGCACGAGTTCGTCGCCGGGCTGCCCGACGGCTACGACACCGAGGTCGGCAAGCGCGGCGGGCGCATGTCGGCGGGCCAGCGGCAGCTCATCGCGTTCGCCAGGGCGTTCCTCGCCGACCCCGCGGTGCTCATCCTCGACGAGGCCACCTCCAGCCTCGACGTGCCGAGCGAGCGGCTGGTGCAGCGGGCGCTGCGCACGATCCTCGCCGACCGCACCGCGCTGATCATCGCCCACCGGCTCTCGACCGTGGAGATCGCCGACCGGGTGCTGGTGATGGAGGCCGGCCAGGTCGTCGAGGACGGGCCGCCCGACCGGCTCATCGCCGCCTCGGGCCGCTTCGCCGGGCTGCACCGGGCCTGGCTGGAGAGCCTGAGCCAGTGACCACGACGCCGTCGGCCCACCGCGCAAGCGGCGGGCCGGCGCGCTAGTGGTGGACGGGCGCGGCGGCCACGAGGCCGCGGTACAGCTCGTACCCGACGAACAGGGCCACGGGCACCCCGATCGCGACGAGCAGCCGACCGGCCAGCGGCGCCCCCGCCAGGGGCGCCTTCGGCTCCTCCAGCGCCGGACCCGACACGGCGCCGAGCTCGGGCACGAGTTGGGGCCGCACCTCGGGATCCGGCCGCAGCTCGGGGTGCCTGGCCAGGTAGCCGTTCGGGAACGACGTCACGTGGTAGGCGCCGCATCCCGGGCAGCACGTGCCCGACGAGGGAGGTTGCACGGCAACGCCGGAGCTGAGCCAGATCTCGACCTGATTGCCGTGGTCGTCGGCGAAATGCCGGACGACGAATTCCTCCTCCCAGACGCGCAGACAGCGCAGGCACTCGAAGGGCCAGGTCTCGCGGGTCTCGAACCCGTCGCGCACGAGGATCACCCCCGGCTGGGGATTCAGTGGTCTAGACCTGAGTCTGCGCCTGGCCCCGCGCCTGCGCAAGACGCACCTTATGACACTTCAAGCTACGAAACGCTTACCAAGTGTCATGGTTTAGCGCCGTTTTTCGGCACTTGCCCGCCCGCCGTCGCGTCTCCCGTCAGTACGGACGTCGCGGCGGAACCGGGCTGAGCAGCGGCGTCGCGTCCGGCACGACGGGCTCGTCCGACCGGAACAGCTCCGGATGCCGGGCGAGATAGCCGGCCGGGAACGTGGTGGTCTGCTGACAGCCGCAATGCGGGCAGATCACTCCGTACGACGGCGGCGGCACCACGAGCCCGTCCCTGAGCCAGATCTCGGCGGCGTTCCCGTGCTCGTCGTCGACGTGCCGGACGAGGTAGTCCTCTTCCCAGACGTGCCAGCAACCGCGGCACTCGAAGGGCAGGGTCCTGCGTTCTTCCTCCACTGAGGTCACCCCCTCACTACGAGTGTCCGCCTCCCCTCCGGAACATCGCAAGCCGGGGGTCACCGGACCGTGAGCACGAAGGTGACCGCGCCGAGCACGACGCTGAGGGTGCCGAGCCAGGCGAACAGCGCGTCGAGGCCCGCGTCGATGGGCCGTCCGCCGTGCAGGGCCTCCTGGACCCGGCGGAAGCGCACCCCCGTCCTGATCAGCAGGACCGCGCCGCACAGCGCGGCCAGCGCGAACCCGGCGACGGCCACGGCGGGCAGGCCGTGGCGCACCGCGAGCCCGGCCGCGCCGAGCCCGCCCGTGGCCAGCGCCACGGCGGTGCGGACCCAGGCGAGCCGGGTGCGCTCGCTCTGCAGGCCCTCGTCCCAGATCTCCTGTGACATCTACACCGACAGGATGATGAGCACGAGGGCGACGACGGCCACGGTGGCGACGCCGTACCCGAAGACCGCCGCGAGGGCGGGCGGCGGGAGCGGCGCCTGGTTGCGCAGGGCGCGCTGGATGTTGCGCCAGCGCGGATAGGCCATGCCCGCGGCCAGCGCGGACAACGACACCAGCATGACGGCCAGCACCGTGCGGACCCACGGGACGAACACGTCGGAGGGCACCGCCGCCATGGCCACCCCGCCCGCGCTGAGCGCCAGCGCCGTACTCAGCCACGTGAGGAAGGTGCGTTCGTTGGCCAAGGTGAAACGCGGGTCGGACTCCATGCCTTATATGGTAATTCGTCCCCTTTTCCCCTAGAGAAGACGGGATTTCAGCTGCACGCCTTGGCGACCTGCTGGGCGTAGTCGACCGCCTCGCTGCCCACCTTCTGGGCCGCGTCGACGGCGTCGTTCACGTTCTGGACGTCGATCCCGCCCAAAGTCTTGGCAAGGTCTTCGCTGGCCTGCTTGAGCGTGGTGTTGGCGGCCTTGTCGGCCACGTCGTTGAGCTTGCCCGCGGCGTCGTCGAGCGCCTTCTCCATGGCCTTGGGGTCGTCGGTGAGGTCCTTGACCTTGGCGGCCAGGTCGGTGACGATCTTCGGCGCCTCCAGGCACGCCTGGGCCTTGTCGATCGTGTCGTTGACCTCGCCGCACCCGGCGGCCAGGACGCAGACGGCGAAGAGCGCCAGGGGCACGAACCGGCTCTTGATGAGTCGCATACCTCGACCTTACCCAGCGCCCCGCGCCCGCGGCGGCGCGCGATCAGTGAAGAAGCCCCGTTCGACGGCCGGCGGTGGCGAAGGCGGCCGCGATCCGGTCGAGCTGGGCGTCGGTGTGGGTGGCGGTGAGGCTGACCCGGATGAGCGCCTGCCCCGGCGGCACCCCGGGCGAGATCATGGCCGTGGTGAACACCCCTTCGTCGAACAGCTCCCGCCACAACCGGAAGCAGCGCAGGTCCTCCCCCACCGGCACGGCGATGACCGGACGGTCCGACGGCACGACGGCGTACCCCAGCCCGGCCAGCTCGCCGCTCAGCCGCCCGGCCGCGGTCCGCAACCGGCGCCGCCGCTCGGGCTCGGCGACGACGATCTCCAGGGCGGCCAGCGCGGCGGCGGCGCAGGCCGGTGACAGCGCGGCGGTGAACACCATGGACCGCGCGTGGTGGCGCAGGTAGAGGATGATCTCCTCCGGCCCGGCGACCGCGCCGCCGATCGTGCCGAACGACTTGGAGAAGGTGATGGTCTGCACGTCCACCGCCTCCTCCAGGCCGTGCGCCTCGGCGGCGCCGCGACCGGCGTCCCCGAGCAGGCCGGCGTCGTGCGCGCTGTCCATCACGACGCGGGCTCCGTACGCGCGGGCGAGCTTGGCGATGCCCGGCAGGTCGCACACGTTGCCTGAGGTGGAGAACATGCCCTCGGTCACGATCATCCGGCCGGCGTCCGGGTCGCCCGCGGCCAGCAGCCGTTCCAGGTGGTCCATGTCGTTGTGCCGGTAGCGACGTAAGCGCGCCCCGCCCAGGCGTACGGCGTCGATGAGGCACGCGTGCACCAGCCGGTCGCCGATCACCACGTCGCCGGGCCCCAGCAGTGCGCCCAGCGCGAGGTTGGCCAGGTAGCCGGCGCTGGTCACCATGACCGCCGGACGCCCGAGGAACTCCGCGAGCCGCGCCTCCAGCTCCTCGTGCAGCGCGAGGGAGCCGTTCGTCAGCCGCGAACCGCCGCTGCCCGCCCCGAGCCGCCGGATCGCCGCGACGGCGGCCTCCTTGACGCGGGGATCCCCCGAGAGCCCGAGATAGTCGTTGGACCCGGCCTGCACCAGCACCCGCCCGCCGACCACCACCTCCCCGTCGCCCGGCCGCTCCTGGATCGGGTGGTAGTACGGATAGACGCCCAGCTCCTTGACCGGCTGGTACCCGGGCAGACGACACTTCGCGAACATATCGGCCATGCCTTCTCACTCCCCTGAGCGCGGACCCCCTGAGAAGAGTCTGATCGACCACCCCGCCGGCCGCGCGGAGCTCCCTTCGCCGAAGGCCCGGCACGCACGGCCTTCTCGCAGGTCAGGGCCCGGACAGGAGGTCTGCGCGGAAGCATCGGCGGCCGGGTCCTAGGATCGGATCCATGGCAATGTGCGAGCATCTTTCCCAGGCCGACGACCCGGCGGCGAAGACCCCAGAGGGCTGCGAGGAGTGCCTGGCCAGCGGCAGCCGATGGGTGCACCTGCGGCGCTGCCTGGAGTGCGGCCACATCGGCTGCTGCGACTCCTCGCCCAACAAGCACGCGACCAAGCACTTCCACGCGACCACGCACCCGGTGATCCAGTCGTTCGAACCGGGCGAGAGCTGGCGCTGGTGCTTCGTGGACAACCAGATGGGCTGATCCGGCCGGCGCCCTGCGCGGGCGGCGCCCGTCGGGGTCAGCGTTCGAGGATGGCCTCCTCGAAGTCGAGCTGGGCCATCACCTCGCGCAGCACCTCGTCGTCGAGGCGGCGCTCGTCGCGCAGGCGGACGAACACCTCGCGCTCGGCCGTGAGCATGTCACGGCGCAGCCGCCGGTAGATGCTGCTGGGGGTCTCGGCGCCGCCCTGCGCGGTGCCGCCGCCCAGGCGTTCCCACGCGGTCAGCGACCGCCGCCACGACTTCTCCCTGAGCTGGTCGATGACCTGCTTCTTGATCTCGTCGGGCTCGCCCTCCTGCTCGACCAGCCGTTCGAGCTCGGCCAGGCCCGCCTCCAGCGCGGCCTGCTGGGCGGCCGCCTCGGCCAGCGTGTCCTCGTAGCGCTCCTGCTCGCTCGACACGCGCAGCTTCCTGATCAGCGCGGGGAACGTCATGCCCTGGATCAGCAGGGTGCCGATCACCGTGGTGAACGTCAGGAACAGCAGCATGGCCCGGTCGCGGGCCGGGATCTCCGGCGGGATGGAGAACGCCGCCGCGAGCGACACCACGCCCCGCATGCCGGCCCAGCCCAGGATCACCGTCTGCTGCGGGCTGGGCGCCGGGCCCCGCCGGACGAGCTTGACCAGCGGAGTGAAGGCGAACACCCACACGAACCTGGACACGATCGTCACCGCGAGCACCGCCAGCGCGTAGCCGGCGACCTGCCAGGGGCCGTAGCCGGTGATGCCCTTGATCACGGTCACGAGCTGCAGCCCGATGAGCGCGAAGACGATCGACTCCAGGAAGAAGTCGGTGACCTTCCACACCGCGTCGGACACCAGCCGGGTGCCGAACCCCCGCTGGTGCATGCGGTTGCCCAGGTAGAGGCCGACGACCACGACGGAGATCACGCCCGAGGCGTGCACCGGCTCGGGCCCGAGCCCGGAGACGTGCACGGACTCGGCCGCGAGATAGGCCGCGAACGGGATCAGCAGCATCAGCGTGTTCTCGACCAGCGAGTCGCGGGTGTGCTGGAACACCCAGGCGAACACGAACGCCAGCGCCAGCCCGATCGCCACCCCGCCGAGCGCCGCGAACAGGAACTGCGCCACGCCCTGGAACAGGTCGATGCTGCCGCCCACGGCCGCCCCGATGGCCACCCGGTAGGCCGTCAGCGCCGTGGCGTCGTTGAACAGGCTCTCGCCGATGAGGATCGTCAGCGACTTGCGCGGCAGCCCGAGCCGCCGGCCCACGGCGACGGCCGCCACGGCGTCGGGCGGCGCGATGATCGCGCCGAGCGCGAAGGCTGCGGCCAGCGGGAGCTGCGGCAGCAGCAGGTGGACGACCAGCCCCACCACGGCCGTGGTGAACAGCACCAGGCCGATCGACAGCAGCGCCACGGCCCGCTTGACGTCACGCAGGCGCAGGTAGGAGCTGTCGAGCGCGGCCGAGTAGAGCAGCGGCGGCAGGAACACGAACAGCACCAGCTCGGGCTGCAACGGCACCGCCGGGACCAGCGGCGAGACCAGCAGGCCGGCCGCGACCAGCAACAACGGAGCCGGCCAGCCCCGCCGCCGCGCCACCGCCGCGACCGCGACCGCGCCACCGGCCATCAGCAGCAGTTGCAGGCCCATGGTCGGGTTCAACGACGTTCCTCCAGCTCGCCCGGGTGGATGCCGAGAGCGTACCCGGCGGGCGGGAGGAGGTCGTCACCACTCCCGGCGGTCGCGCCCGTCCCCGTAGTCCTGCTGCTGGTCGGGGCGCAGGCGTTCGCCGGTCGAGAACAGGGGGTCCGTCACGTACGGACGGCCCATGTTCGGGTCGGACGGCTGCGGCGGGTACTCCTGACGGCCGAGCGCCAGCAGCGGGTCCACCGGGTTGGGCTGCGCGGGCTGCTGGTAGCCCTGGTAGGTGTCGGCCGCGCGGTAGGAGTCCTGGGCGGGCGCGGGGTTGTGCCTGCGGCCCGCGCCGGGGATGCCGTGCATGGGCGTGCCGAGCCCGGCCGTGCTCTGCGGCTGTGCCGGAGGCTGCTGGGGCTGGGGCTGGGACGGCGGCTGCTGGTAGGAGCCGTACGGGTCGGGAGAGTACTGCTGGGCCGGCGGGTAGGGGTCGGCGGCCTGCGACGGGAAGCCGAGCGGGTCGGTGCTCAGCGGCGCCGGTCGGCGCTGGTCGGCGGGCAGCTGGTAGACGGGCTCGCTGCTCTCGACGTACTGGGGGCCGGTGAAGGGGTCGCCGGTGTACTGGGGGCCGCTCAGCGGGTCGCCCGTGTACTGCGGGCCGCTGAAGGCGTCACCCGTGTACTGCGGGCCGCTCAGCGGATCGCCGGTGTACTGCGGGCCGCTGAACGGGTCACCGGTGTACTGGGGGCCGCTGTGCGGGTCGCCGGGGTACTGGGCGGCGGGCTGCTCGACGTACTGGGGGCCGGTGAAGGGGCTGCGCTCGCCGTACGACGGCGTCTCCCGGGGGCCGGTGGTCTCGCTGTAGGAGGCCACCAGTTTGTCCTGCGGCGCGGGGCCGCGCGCGACCAGCACGTCGTTGGGCGACAGCGACGCTGTGGGCCGCTCGTCGAGCGCGGGCGGCGGAGGCTGCTGGGCGTGCTGAGGCGGCCGGTGGTACGTGCCGGTGCCCGGCATCACCTCGGTGCCCGGATCGGCCGCGGGCACCGCGGGCTGCTCGCCCGTGGCCTCGGCGTAGCCGTCGTCGAGCGTGTCGAGCAGCCTGCCGACGTCCTCCATCGGCATGCGGAAGCTCGCTGTGCACATCTCCCCTCGCCACAGGCTGAGGACCAGTGTGCCCTCATGCCACGTGACCCGGAGGCACCGCTCCTGACCTCGTGCATCGAAGAAGACTTCGCCGAACGACGGCAACGGGACAACTTCCGACATGGCAGACATACTGCTTTAACCAGCCTTTATTCGTCCACTCAACCCCGGAAAACCCTACCTAACCGCTCTCACCATCGAGACCGTGAACCCCATCGATCACACCAGCAAGATCTTCCTGACCAGTTGGAGTTCCGCTCGACAGTGTGCCACGCGAGTCCCGCGGGCAGCCCGGGAACGCCGGGATGCGCATGACCGGACACAGGGCGTCCCGGCGCGTCGGCCCGGGATTGCGGGTACCGTTGACGACCGTGCCGGACTCCCATCTCCCGTCAGTGGACGAACTGCTCAGCATCGCGGTCGGCGCTCTCGGAGGGAGCGAACGGCAGGGCCAGGTCACCATGGTCAAGGCCGTCCAGAAGGCCATCGACGACGAGGAGCACCTGGCCGTCCAGGCGGGCACGGGCACCGGCAAGTCGCTGGCGTACCTGGTGCCCTCGATCCGGCACGCCATGGACAGCGACACCCCCGTCGTCATCTCCACGGCCACCATCGCGCTGCAGCGCCAGCTCGTCGACCGCGACCTGCCCCGGCTGGCCGAGGCGCTGGGCAAGGAGCTGCCGCACGAGCCGACGTTCGCCATACTCAAGGGCCGGCGCAACTACCTGTGCCGCTACAAGGCGACGGCGGGCTGGCCCGAGGAGGACGAGCAGGACCAGCTCTTCGATCCGCGTGAGGTGAGCGCGACCGGCCGCATGGTCCAGCGCATCCAGGAGTGGGCCGACGAGACCGAGACGGGCGACCGCGACGAGCTGGTGCCCGGCGTGAGCGAGCAGGCCTGGCGGCAGTTCTCGGTGAGCGCGCAGGAGTGCCTGGGCGCCACCCGCTGCCCGAGCGGCCCCGAGTGCTTCGCCGAGCTGGCCAGGGCGCGCGCCGGCGAGGTCGACGTCGTGGTGACCAACCACGCGCTGCTGGCCATCGACGCCATGGGCGACCTGCCGGTGCTGCCCGAGCACGAGGTCGTGGTCGTCGACGAGGCCCACGAGCTGGTCGACCGGGTGACCTCGGTGGTCACCAGCGAGCTGTCGGAGGCGTCGGTGATGCTGGCCGTGCGCCGCGTCGGCCGGCTGATCGAGCAACCGCTCGCCGACCAGCTCATGGAGGCGGGCGAAGACCTCAAGGCGCTGCTGGCCGCCGCCCCGCCCGGCCGCATCGACGAGCTGCCGCAGGTGCTCGGCCTCACCTTGCAGCTCATCCGCGACACGGCCTGGCGCTGCATCACCGCCATGGGCCCGCGCAACGCCGACAAGGACGACCCCGACAAGGCCGGCCAGCGCAAGGCCGCCTTCACCGCGCTCGACGAGGTGCACGACACCGCCGTCCGCATGCTCGACGCCTACGGCCACGCCTCCGAGGCCGACCGCGCCGAGGTGGTCTGGCTCGACGGCGCCACCGACCGCCGTCCGCCCATGTTGCGGGTCGCGCCGCTGAGCGTGAGCGGCATGCTGCGCGACCGGCTGTTCGGCGAGCGCACGGTGGTGCTCACCTCCGCCACGCTCGCCCTCGGCGGCACGTTCGACGGGCTGGCCGCGCAGTGGGGGCTGGGCGACAGCAAGCGCTGGCAGGGCATCGACGTCGGCTCGCCGTTCGACCACCCGCGCGCCGGCATCCTCTACGTCGCCAAGCACCTCCCCCAGCCGGGCCGCGACGGGCTGCCGCAGCAGTATCTCGACGAGATCACCGAGCTCATCGAGGCGGCCGGCGGGCGCACGCTGGGGCTGTTCTCCTCGATGCGCGCCGCCAAGGCCGCCACGGAGGCGCTGCGCGACCGGCTCGACGTGCCGCTGCTGTGCCAGGGCGACGACTCGACCATGCTGCTGGTCAAGCAGTTCGCCGAGGACGAGCCGACCTGCCTGTTCGGCACGTTGTCGCTGTGGCAGGGGGTCGACGTCCCCGGGCCGTCGCTGCGGCTGGTCATCATCGACCGGGTGCCGTTCCCGCGTCCCGACGATCCGCTCACCTCGGCCCGTCAGCGGCACGTCGCGGCGCGCGGCGGCAACGGGTTCATGGCGGTGGCGGCCAACCACGCGGCCCTGCTGCTGGCCCAGGGCACCGGCCGGTTGCTGCGCGCGCAGGACGACAAGGGCGTCATCGCGGTCCTCGACCCGCGCCTGGCCACGGCCCGGTACAGCGGTTTCCTGCTGGGGTCGTTGCCGCCGTTCTGGCGCACCACCGACCCGGCCGTCCCCCGTGCCGCGCTCAAGCGCCTGTCCACCGAGTCCTGACCCGCTGATCTTCAGGGACTGACTTCGGGCAACGGCCCTTTCCTTACGGCTTCTTTCCTTACGGCTTCTTTCCTTACGGCTTCTTTCCTTACGGCTTCTTTCCTTACGGCTTCTTTCCTTACGGCTTCGCCGGGTCAGGCCACCCGCCGTACGGGGCCGGTGGCCTTCCAGGAAACGCCCGCTGACCCTTCACCGGCGGGCCGCCGTCACGCGAGCCCGCCCTACCCCACTCCGTGGCCCCGCAAGCCCGCGACGGAACCCTGAGCGGGCCTGATCCGGGGCGGTTCTGCGGGAGCGGCTAGAACGGGGTGAGGTCGGGGCGCTTGGGGGTGAGGCCGTCGCCGGAGGAGGTGCCGCGCAGCCGGCGGGACATCCACGGCACCAGGTGCTCGCGGATCCACTGGGCGTCCTCGCGGCGCCGCGCCCGCGGGTCGACCAGCCGCTCCGGCCAATCCTTGCGCCAGTCGTCGAACGGCACCCCGAGCACGTCGAGCACGCGGGCCGCCACCAGCCGGTGGCCGTCCTCGTTCATGTGCAGGCGGTCGGTGCTCCAGGCCCGCCAGTCGCGCAGCCCCTGCATCGACCACTGGTCTACCAGCCGGCAGCCGTAGAGGTCGGCGATGGAACGGATGTGCAGGTAGAAGATGGCGAAACGGCCGCGCAGCCGCCGCATCAGCGGCGTGTCGCGCGGATCGACCCCGGTGAACAGCAGCACGTCCGCGCCTCCGGCCCGCAGGTCGCGCACCGCGCGGGCCAGGCGCTTGGCCATCACGTCGGGGTCGCTGCCCGGCCGCAGCAGGTCGTTGCCGCCCGCGCAGAAGCTGACCAGGTCGGGGCCCATCTCGATGGCCCGCGGCACCTGCTCGGTGACGATCTGGTCGAGCAGCTTGCCGCGGACGGCCAGGTTCGCGTAGCGGAACGCCGGGTCGTCGGCGGCGAGCCGTTCGGCCACCCGGTCGGCCCAGCCGCGGTAGTGCCCGTCGGGGCCTGGATCGTTCAGTCCTTCGGTGAAACTGTCCCCGAGTGCGACGAAGGACTTGTATTGCCTCATGAGCTGCTGTTCATCTCCGCGATAGCGTGTAGCGCCAGGACGTAGGACTGTAGTCCGAATCCGGCGATCGTGCCCGTCGCCACCCCGGCGACGACCGAGGTGTGGCGAAACTCTTCCCTCGCCGCGGGGTTGCTGATGTGCACCTCGACGAGCGGGGCGGTGCGCTGGGCGATGGCGTCGCGCACGGCGTAGGAGTAGTGGGTGAAGGCGGCCGGGTTGAGCACGACGGGAATGCGGCCGTCGGCGGCCTCGTGCAGCCAGCCGATCAGCTCGGCCTCGTCGTCGGTCTGGCGCACCTCGACCTGCTCGCCGAGCTTGCGGCCGGTCTCGCGGCACAGCTCGGCGAGGTCCTCCAGCGTCTCGGCCCCGTAGACGTCGGGCTCGCGGGTGCCGAGCCGGCTCAGGTTGGGGCCGTTGAGCACGAGGATCATCGCGCGATCTCCTTGTAGGCGGCTTCGAGCAGCTCTTCGGCGGGGTCTTCGAGCCGCCCGGGCCTGGCCAGGTCGTCGAGGACGACGAAGCGCTGCTTGGCGCCCCGGTTCTTCTTGTCCAGCCGCATGTGGTCGCGCAGCCGCGGCCAGGCGCCGGCGTGGTAGGAGACCGGCAGGCCCACGGAGGTGAGGATCGCGCGGGTGCGGGCGGTCAGGTCGGCGCGGCCGGACAGCCGGGACAGCTCGGCGGCGTAGACCATGCCGATGGCGACCGCCTCGCCGTGGCGGATCGTGTAGTGCTCGTCGCGCTCGATGGCGTGGGCGAGCGTGTGTCCGTAGTTGAGGATCTCGCGCAGGCCCTGCTCGCGCAGGTCGGCGCCCACGACGTGGGCCTTGACGCGGATCTTGCGCTCGATCAGCTCGCGGGTGTGGGGGCCGTCGGGCCTGGTGGCCCCCTCGGGGTCGGACTCGACCAGCGCGAGGATCTGCGGGTCGGCGATGAAGCCGCCCTTGATGATCTCGGCGAGCCCCGCCACGTAGTCGGCCTTCGGCATGCCGGGCAGCACGGCCAGGTCGCAGAGCACCCCGGCGGGCGGCAGGAACGTGCCCACCAGGTTCTTGCCCTCGGGGGTGTCGATGCCGTTCTTGCCGCCGACGGCGGCGTCGACCATGGCCAGCAGCGTCGTCGGCACGAGCACGACCTGCACGCCGCGCAGCCAGGTGCCGGCCACGAAGCCGGCCAGGTCGGTCGTCGCGCCGCCGCCCACGCCCACGACGGCGTCGGAGCGGGTCAGGCCGTGGCGGCCGAGCGCGGACCACAGGCCGGCGGCCACCTCGGGCGTCTTGCACGCCTCGCCGTCGGGGACGGGCAGGTCGGCCACCTCGTAACCGGCCTCGGCCAGCGCCGTGAGGACCGGGCGGGACAGCTCGGGCAGGCCCTGCGGGCGGACGACGGCGACCGTGCGCACGCCCGGCCGGAACAGGTCCGGCAGCTCGGCCTGCACGCCGCTGCCCACCACGACGTCGTACGGGCTGTCGCCGGATACGGGGATCCGCGTCGCGGTCATGCCGGCAGGCCCTCCAGGATCTCGTCGGCGAGCTCGCCGGGGTCGCGCTTGTCGGTGGCGAGCGTGACCACGGCCAGCCGCTCGTAGACCGGCCGCCGCTCCTCCATCAGCTTCTTGAGCTGGCTGCGCGGGTTGAGCACCAGCAGCGGCCTGGCCGAGCCGAGCCCGACCCGCTGGACCGCGTCGGCCAGGCCCACCTGCAGGTAGACCACGTGGTGGCCGGCGAGCAGGGCCTGGGTGTCCTCGTTGAGCACGGCGCCGCCGCCGAGCGACAGCACGCCGTCGTGCTCGGCCAGCGCGCGGCGCACGGCCTGGTGTTCCAGCTCGCGGAAGCGGGCCTCGCCGTCCTCGACGAAGATGTCGGAGACCGGCTTGCCGGCCACGGCCTCGACGTCGGCGTCGGTGTCGCGGAAGGCGACGCCGAGCCGCTCGGCCAGCAGCTGCCCGATCGTGGTCTTGCCGGATCCGGGCGGGCCGATGAGCACGGCTCTGGTCACTGGTCGCTCACCCCTTCTCGTTCGCTCCGCGCGGTCGTCACTTGATCACCATCGAGGAGAGGTAGCCGGACAGGTTGCGGGCGACCTCCTCCACCGAGTCGCCGCCGAACTTCTCCAGGGCCGCGTCGGCCAGCACCAGCGCGACCATGGCCTCGGCCACGATGCCCGCGGCCGGGACGGCGCACACGTCGGAGCGCTCGTGGTGGGCCTTGGCCGCCTCGCCGGTCCTGACGTCGATCGTGGCCAGGGCCCTCGGCACGGTGGAGATGGGCTTCATGGCGGCGCTGACCCGCAGGACCTCGCCGTTGGTCATGCCGCCCTCGACGCCGCCCGCGCGGTTGGTGACGCGCTTGACGCCGTTCTCGGCGGTGTACTCGATCTCGTCGTGGGCGCGCGAGCCGGGCCGGCGGGCGGTCTCGAAGCCGTCGCCGACCGCGACGCCCTTGATCGCCTGGATGCCCATGAGGGCCGCGGCGAGCCGGGAGTCGAGCCTGCGGTCCCAGTGGGTGTAGCTGCCCAGGCCGGGCGGCAGGCCGTAGGCCAGCACCTCCACGACGCCGCCGAGCGTGTCGCCCTCTTTGTGCGCCTGGTCGATCACGGCGACCATGGCGGCGCTGCCCTCGGGGTCGGAGCAGCGGACCGGGTCTTCGTCGATCCTGGCCAGGTCGCCGGGGCCGGGCAGCACCTCGGTCGGGGTCTGCGCGCCGCCGATGGAGGTGACGTGGCTGACGATGTCGACGCCGAGCGCCTGCTTCAGGAAGCGCCTGGCGACCTCGCCGAGCGCGACGCGGGCCGCGGTCTCGCGGGCGCTGGCCCGGTCGAGCACCTGACGGGCGTCGTCGAAGCCGTACTTCTGCATGCCGGCCAGGTCGGCGTGGCCGGGGCGGGGGCGGGACCGCGGCGCGTTGCGGGCCAGGCCCTCCAGCTCGGCCGGGTCGACCGGGTCGGCCGACATGACCTTCTCCCACTTGGGCCACTCGGTGTTGCCCACGCGGACGGCGACCGGGCTGCCCATGGTGCGGCCGTGGCGCACGCCGCCGACGATCGTCACCTGGTCCTGCTCGAACTTCATCCGCGCGCCGCGGCCGTAGCCGAGCCTGCGGCGGCGCAGGGCCTCGTCGATCGCGGCCGTGGTCACCTCGACCCCGGCGGGCAGTCCTTCGAGGATGGCAACGAGTTCGGGGCCGTGGGACTCTCCGGCCGTCAACCAGCGCAACATGACTCCAAGTCTTCCACGTGCGGCCGGGTGGGATGTCCGTCGTTCACCAGCCGAGACAGAGCGCCACGAAAGCACCGAGCAGCATGAACGGCCCGAAGGGGAACTGGGTGTGCCGGTCGCCCCGCCCGGTGAGCAGCAGCGCGACCGCGTACAGCGCGCCGAGCACCTGCCCGGCGAAAGCGGCGGCCACCCACGTCTGCCAGCTCATCGCCGCCGCCGCCATGCCGATGAGCCCGGCCAGCTTGACGTCGCCGAGGCCCATCGCGGCCGGCCTGGCGAACCACAACAGGCCGTAGACGGCCGCCAGCGCCGCCGCGCCGAGCAGCGCGCGCGGCAGCTCCCCGGTGGGGAGCAGGGTCAGTGCGATGATCGGGTACGCGGGCAGCGTGATCGCGTCGGGCAGCAGGGTGGTACGCCAGTCGATGACCGCCAGCGCCGTGCCGGCCAGCGCGAGACCCGTGTACGGCGGCCCGGCGAGCCAGGCGGTCAGCGCCGTCACGGCGGCGGTCAGCAGTTCCACGCCCGGCGGCCAGGGTGGCGGGGAC
Organism: Nonomuraea sp. NPDC004702; assembly: GCF_053601695.1. Classification (NCBI taxonomy): domain Bacteria; kingdom Bacillati; phylum Actinomycetota; class Actinomycetes; order Streptosporangiales; family Streptosporangiaceae; genus Nonomuraea; species Nonomuraea sp. NPDC004702. The sequence goes on along the minus strand of NZ_JBSGCE010000006.1, from coordinate 207,877 downwards.
GCGAGGTCGTCGTAGGCGTCGGCCAGCGCCCTGACCTGGTGTCCGGCGACCAGACCGAGCAGCGCCATCAGTGCGACCACGAGCAGACCCTAATGCGGCGGCCCGGCGGCCGTCCCGGGATCGCGGCGGGCGGCCCGGGTATGGCGTGCGCCAAGAGCGAACCCGCGTCCCGGCGGGCCCTCACGCCCCGGACGGAGGGCCGCGACGCACGCCGGCGGTCATGGGTTCGGGGGCGATCCCCCAAGGAACTTTGATCGTCCGGGACGGGGTGGCACGCGGCTCCGGGGGTGGTCAGGAACCTACTTTCTGTCGTGGCCCCCCGGAAGAGTGACCGAGAGGAAGACCCATGTTCCGTGGCATCTTGGCCGGCGGCCTCGCGCTGAGCGCCGCAAGCCTCATCATGACCGGCCCCGCCGCGTACGCCGACCTGCAGGCCCCTTACGCGCGGGCCGCGGCGATCGTCGACGCGGACGGCGAGCTGAACAACGGCAAGAACATCCTCAAGACGTGGCGGGCCTCCACCGGCCGCTACTGCGTGATGGTCGACAGGCACGTCACCACGTCCGCCGCGGTGATCCAGATCACCCCGCGGGCGCCCCGCCGCCTGCCGTTCATCGCCTACCGGAACTCGTCGGCGACCTGCCACGAGTCCAACACGATCACCGTCGGCGTCTACGACACCAGCACCGGCCGGCTCGCCGACGGCGGCTTCGACCTGACCATCTCCTGACCGAGAACCGAGGGAGCACCCATATGAACATCATCCGGCGCGCCGCCGGCGTCGCGCTCGTCGCGGCGGCCGTCCTGACGCCCGCGGCGGCGTACGCGGACACGCCCTACGCCCAGGCCTCGGCCACCGTCAGGGCGGACGGCGTGGTGACCGCCAGCAAGAACGTCGAGGAGGTCAGGCGCATGTTCCGCGGGACGTACTGCGTGATCCTCAGCGACGACGTCGACTACGACGGCGACCTGGCGATCCACGTGACGCCGACGGGCCGGTCCAGCTACCCGCGCTCGCTGTCGGTGCAGCGCGGGGCGGCGATCTGCGGCGGCCACTACCGGGCGGTCGCGGTCTACAGCCAGCTCGCCGACGGCGTGGCGGCCGACACCGGGTTCTACCTGACCGTCTCCTGAGGACGTCCGCTCCTGAGGACGTCCGCTCCTGAGGACGTCCGCTCCTGAGGACGTCCGGCGAGCGCCCCCGGCCGGTGACGACACCGGCCGGGGGCGTCGGCTTGTCCGGCTCGCGGAAGAAGCGGTGTTCAGCCGTATCTGCGGGAGGAGCGGTGTTCAGCTGTTCCGGCGGGAGAACCAGCGGCGGCGGGGCGGGGCGGGCTCCATCCTGGCGACGGTGACGCCGCCGAGCTGGTCGACGGTGCCGGACTCGACCGCGGCCAGCGCCTTCAGCACCTCGCCCTCGATCACGAACTGCACCGGCCCGGCCACGTCGACCACGACCGCGGCGGCCTCCTCGTGCACGGCCGCCCGGCAGACCTGGAGCGTGCCGGTCTGGATGGGGCGGGCGTCCTTGCGCCATCTGGTCAGCGCGTCGGTGCCGGTGAAGGCGAGCACCGCGTGCCTGCCGTCCTGGCCGACGAGCTTGGGCAGCGCCATCTCGCTCTCCTTCTCCTGGCGCAGCCCGTGCTCACCGACCTCGGACTCGGTCAGCAGGGCGACCACCGGCACCAGCAGCCGCGCGCCGCTCAGGGCGGCCAGCACGTCGGCGGGGCCGCACGCGCCCGACTCGTAGGCGGCCAGGGCGGCGGCCACGGCGGGGGCGGCGCTGCCGTCGTCGTCGGGGTCGAGTGGCTGTGGGATGGTCGGCACAACGAACGAGACTACCCGCGAGCGCCACCGCCCCCGTTCCTGGAGGCGCCCTGGAGGCGCTCCCGCGATGCTCGTCAGCGTTCCTGGGATGCTCGTCGGTGTTCTGTCCGGGTTCCGGCGGCGTTCCCGCGGCGTTCTGTCGGGGTGGGCTGCTAGACAGGTGTGGTGCGGATCTCTCGGCTCCCCCTCGACGAGCAGACTGCGGCCGTGCGGGCCGTGCTGGAGACCGACCCGGTGCTGGTGCGGGTGCTCGGCGGAGCTCGCACGCTCGGCCTGCCCGGCTGGTGGCTGGCGGCGGGCTCGGTCGTCCAGGCGATCTGGAACCACGTGACCGGACGTCCGGCGGGCTACGGCGTCAAAGACTACGACCTGATCTATCACGATCCGTCCGACCTGTCGTGGGAAGCGGAGGACCGCGCGATCAGGGCCGGGCGGGAGCTGTTCGGCGACGTGCCGGTGGAGATCCGCAACGAGGCCCGCGTCCATCTGTGGTACGAGCGCCGCTTCGGCGTGCCGTGCCCGCCCTACGACAGCTCCGAGGCCGCGATCGACTCCTTCCCCAGCACCACGAGCGCGATCGGCGTCCGGCTCACCGCGTCGGGGGCGTGGCGGGTCTACGCCCCCTACGGCGTGGCCGACGCCTTCAACCTCGTGCTGCGTCCCAACCCCCGGCAGGCGCCGCGCGAGGTCTACGAGGCCAAGGCGGCGCGCTGCGCCGAAGCCTGGCCCGAGCTGACCGTGCTGCCCTGGTGCGAGCCAGGGCCTGCCGGTCAGCCGGGCTGACCGGCCGGCCGAGGCCCAGCCGGTCAGCCGAGGTCGGCGATGGCCGCGACCGGTCCGCCGCCCGACGGCCCCTGGTGCACGGCGGCCACCGAGACGAACACCGCGGGGTCGCCGGTGACCGAGGCCGCCACCCCGCCGACGGCCGCCTTGATCTGCCGGTGCCAGTGCACGTCGGAGTCGTCCAGCATGATGTTGCGCCGCCCGCGCACCCGCCCCGACGGGTCGGCCTCGCACTTCATGAACACGTTGACCAGCCGCCCGCCGAGGTCGGCAGGGTGGGGACGGTCCGGCAGCGGCAGCCCGGAGTCCCTGATGGCCGCCCAGATGCCGTCGGCGTCGAGCGCGTCCTGCATCACGCTGTGCCCGATGCGGTAGCGCCCGCCGATGCCGCGCACGTTCCCCACCAGCACGATCTGCGCCCGGTCCAGCTCCACCCCCGACGAGCACGAGGCCACCGACGAGTACAGCGACAGGTCCTTGTGGATCTGGTCGGCCCGCGGCATGTCGATCTCGCCGAGCGCGACGGCGATGCCCAGCGCGGTGGTGGAGTTGGACAGGTCCATCGACGGGCCGGTCTCCTCGATGGCGGTGTCCTGGCCGCGGCTCCTGGCCTCGGTGATGGTGGCCAGGGTGAGCAGCGGCGTCTTGGTCTGCACGTAGTGCACGTCGCGCGGGTCGTCGATGCCGGCGATCTTCATGGCCTCCCGCACCCCGGCGGCCACCTTCTCCACCATCGCCGGACGGCCGATGTCCTCGGGCAGGATCACCTCGCTCATCGCCACGCCCACCGACAGGCGCGGCTCGTCGCTCATCGGCGCGTCCGCCGTGGTGGCGAAGACGGTGGCGTGCGGGCTGAGGACGCCGTCGGTGCCGCCCGACCACACCAGCGGCACGCTCTCCGGGGACGGGTGGCCGTGCTCGGCCAGGACCTCGCGGAAGGCCCGGTCTGCCAGGATGCGCGTGTAGTCGTTGACGCCGCCGTTGCCCTCGGTCTTGCCGATCACCGCGAGCACCCGGCGCGCCTCGATCACCCCGTCCTCGATGAGCCGGGACAGTCCGGAGGCGTCGGTCACGCTCTCGATCGGCACCTTGCGCACTTCAATCGGGTCCGGCATGCGTTGCCCCTTCTCCAGTACCGGCTTCCCCACCGTCGCGACGCTAGCCGAGCGGCCCGGCGGGGTTCATGGGCAATGTCTGCCCATGAACGGCCGCGGCGATGTCAAGGTGCGCTGGCCGGTCAAGCTCTCGGCGGAACCTCGAAGCGCACAAAAGGAGCGAAGGTAGTGTTCCCGGATGTGATTCGCGAAGCCCACGTCAACGGCATCAAGCTCGTCTACCGCGAGGAGGGCGACCCCGCCGCTCCGCCGCTGGTCCTCCTCCACGGCAGGACCGCGAACCACAACGACTGGAACGGCATCACCCAGCACTTCGCCGCCCGTCACCACGTCCTCGCCCCCGACCTGCGCGGCCACGGGGCCAGCGACCGTCCGGGCGAGTACGCGGTGAGCACGATGGCCGAGGACGTCGTGGCGCTCCTCGACCATCTGGGCCTCGACCGCGTCCGGCTGGTCGGGCACTCGCTCGGCGGCATGGTCTCCTACCACGTGGCCATGCGCCACCCCGAGCGGGTCGAGCGGCTGGTGCTGGAGGACGTCACGGCGCCGTTCCCGGTCGAAGGACGGCAGCCGCTCGTGGAGGACGACTCCACCGGCTTCGACTGGCGGATGATGCACCAGACCGAGCCGTACATCGTCGATCCCGACCCGGCGCTGGCCGCCGAGCTGGGGAAGATCACGGCACCCACGCTGGTGCTGTCCGGCGGACGGCTGAGCCCGTTCGACGCCCCCGGGCTGGCCCGCCTGATCCCCGGCGCCGAGCTGGTCACGATCGAGGCCGGGCACCTCGTCCACGTCACCGAACGGGCCGCCTTCCTGGCCGCGGTGGACGCCTTCCTGGCCAGGTGAGCCCAGGCAGGCCATGACCTCTATGCTGGTCGTCCCCCCACGATTCACGGAGACCCGCTGTGTCCAGCCCCCCACCGGCCCCCCGTCCCGGCATGACCCCGGAGCGGGTCGGGATGTTCAGCGACGCGGTCTTCGCGATCGCGATCACGCTGCTCGTCCTGGAGATCCCCCGCCCGGCGGAGGACGACTTCCGTGACCTCGCGGGCTTCCTGAGCCATCACCAGGGCTCCTTCGCGGCGTTCGCGCTGGCCTTCCTCATGTTGTGGTTCAGCTGGCGGGCCCACCACACGCTCTTCGACCAGCTCCACCGGGTCTCCCAGCCGGTCCTGCTGCTGCACGTGCCGCTGCTGCTGTGCTCGGCGTTCCTGCCGTACACGATGAACCTGTGGAGCGAGATGTCGGCGGCCGACATCGACGTGCAGGCGTCCAAGGGCCTGGCGCTGGCGCTGTTCGCGGGGACCGAGGCGCTCCTGATGTTCTGCCAGGGCGCGCTGTTCACGCTGGCCCTGTCGCAGGGGCTGCTCAACGCCCACGCGAGCAGGCGGCGCATGGCCACCTCGGCCTGGGTGTACTGGGGCTGCGGGGTGTTGTGGGCGGTCAGCGCGGTCCTGGCGTTCGGCGTCGGCGAGGACTCCACGTTCCTGTGGATGGCCACGCCGGTCGTGGTCGCGATCATCGTGCTCGTCCGCAGGCGGCTCGCCCCCGGCGCGGTTCAGCCGGATGTCACGGGGCAAACGTGACCTCAATGTCACAAAGATCCGCCAAGGTGAAAAGGTGCGAACGAGGCTCAGCGATCACGTAAGGGAACGACTGGGCACGTTCGGTCTCATGGCGCCCTCGATCGTGCAGTGCGCGGTGGGCGCGGCGCTGGCCTGGATCGTCGCCGTCGACCTGCTCGGGCACGCCCGGCCGTTCTTCGCGCCGATCTCCGTGCTGATCTGCGTCGGCGTGGGGCTCGGCCAGCGGCTGCGGCGCGTCGCCGAGCTGGTGGTCGGCGTGAGCCTCGGCGTCGGCGTCGGCGACCTGCTGGTGTCCTGGATCGGCTCGGGTCCCTGGCAGCTCGCGCTGGTCGTCGGGCTGGCCATGGCCGTCGCGCTGCTGCTCAACGGCGGGGCGCTGTTCGTCGCGCAGGCGGGCTCGTCGGCGGTGCTGGTGGCCACGCTGCTGCCGGGCGAGAACGCCGGCGGCCTCGACCGCATGGCCGACGCCCTCACCGGGGGCGTCATCGGCGTCGCGGCGGTCGCGCTGATGCCCGCCAGCCCGTTCACGATCGCGGCCAAACACCTGTCGGGGGTGCTGGACGCGCTGTCCACCGTCCTGGAGCAGGCGGCGGAGGCGATCGAGAAGCGGGACGTCGACCTGGCCGCCGAGGCGCTGGAGGAGGCGCGGACGACGCAGGCCGCCGTCGAGGAGTTCGCGATGGCGCTGGAGACCAGCAAGGAGATCACCATGATCTCGCCGCTGCACTGGCATCGCCGGGCCGCCCTGGCCCGGTACGAGACCGCCGCCGTCCCCGTCGACCTGGCCCTGCGCAACGCCCGGGTGATGGTCCGCCGCACGCTGGCCGCGTTGGGCGAGGCGAGCCCGCCGCCCACGGCGCTGGCCGAGGCGATGCGGGAGGTCTCGGAGGCGGCGCTGCTACTGCAGCTGGAGCTGGCCGCCGGACGCGATCCCCTGCTGGCGCGGCAGGCGCTGCTCGCGGTGGCCGGCCGGGAACGGCCCGAGCGGCTGGGCTTTTCGGCGCACGTCATCATCGCGCAGCTGCGGTCGATCGCGGTGGACCTGTTGCAGGCCACGGGCCTGGAGCACGAGCAGGCCAGCCAGGCGCTCACCCCGCTCGACGAACCCCAGAGCAGCTAGCACCCCGCACACGCCGAAGGCGGGCACCCGTACGGGCGCCCGCCTTCACGGTCCTGCGGTTACGCGGTTCGCGCTTGCGCGGTTCCGCAGGGCGCTTTCACGCTTTCGCGGTTCCGCGGTTCCGCGGTTCCGCGGTTCCGCGGTTCCGCGGTTCCGCAGGGAGGTCAGACCGTCTGGAGCGCGGCCTCGGCCTCCAGGGTGGCGGCGGTGGCGTTGATCACGGCGGCCACCCGCAGCGCCTCCTGGACCTGCTCACGCGGCAGCCCCGCGCCCCGCAGCACCTGCTCGTGCGACTCCAGGCAGCGGCCGCAGCCGTTGATCGCGGAGACCGCCAGGCACCACAGCTCGAAGTCCGTCTTGTCCACGCCCGGGTTGCCGATCACGGTCATCCGGAGCCTGGCCGGCAGCGTCGCGTACGTCTCGTCGCCGATCAGGTGGGTGGCGCGGTAGTAGACGTTGTTCATCGCCATGATCGACGCGGCCGCCTTGGCGGCGGTGAACGCCTCGGCCGACAGGTGGTCGGCGGCGTCCTGCGAGAGTTCGGCGATGACCCGCGCCGACCTGGTGGCCAGGGCGCACGCCAGGACGGTGCCCCAGAGCTGCTGGTCGGTCAGCGACGAGGTGGTCGTGACCGAGCCCAGGTTGAGCCTGGTGTCCTTGGCGTAGTCGGGCAGGAGCGACTTCAGGGTGTCGACGCTCACTGGGCCAGCAGCTTCTGGGCGTCGAGGCCGGCCTCGCCCTTGTTCCAGTTGCACGGGCACAGCTCGTCGGACTGCAGGGCGTCGAGGACCCGCAGGACCTCCTTGACGTTGCGGCCCACGGAACCGGCGGTCACCATCGAGAACTGGATCTCGTTGTTCTGGTCGACGATGAACGTGGCGCGCTGGGCGACGCCGTCCTGGCCGAGCACGCCGCAGGCCTGCGACAGCTCGCGCTTGATGTCGCTCAGCATCGGGAAGGGCAGGTCGCGCAGGTCCTCGTGGTTCTTGCGCCAGGCGTGGTGCACGAACTCGGAGTCGATCGAGACGCCGAGCACCTGGGCGTCACGGTCGGCGAACTCGCCGTTGAGACGGCCGAACTCGGCGATCTCGGTCGGGCAGACGAACGTGAAGTCCTTCGGCCAGAAGAACACCACGCGCCACTTGCCCTCGTAGGTCTTGTGGTTGATCTCAGCGAACGCCTTGTCGGGGTCGAGGTCGACACAGGCCGTGAGTTCGTACTCGGGGAAGCGGTCACCGACGGTGAGCAAGTTCCTACTCCTTCGGAGGAAGTGCGGGTCAGGGCACCTACGTTGCCGCACCTAGCATTGATTCGAGAAATCGAGTAGTTGGACCAATCTGAGAGGTGATTCCTATCAGTGAGCCCATGCCCACCCTCGCTCAGCTGCGTTCCTTCCTCGCCGTGGCCGAGCATCTCCACTTCAGGGAGGCGGCGACGGCACTGAAGATGAGCCAACCCACCCTGTCCGGAAATATCGCCTCATTGGAGGAGATATTGGACACACAGCTTCTGGAGCGGACCACCCGCAAGGTGCTGCTCACCTCCGCCGGCGAGCGCGTGGCCGAGCACGCCTGGCGGGTGCTGGCCGCCGTGGAGGACCTGATGGGCGAGGCCGCCCAGAACCGCGAGCCCTTCAGCGGCCCGGCCCACCTCGGCGTGATCCCCACCGTGGCGCCGTACGTGCTGCCCGCGCTGCTGCCCATGTTCGCCCAGCGCTTCCCGCAGCTCAAGCTGACCGTCCACGAGGCCAAGACGGACACGATCCTGGAGGAGGTCCGCGAGGGGCGGCTCGACCTGGTCCTGCTCGCCCTGCCGACGGACGTGGGCGGCCTGGTGGAGACGCCGCTCTACGACGAGGACTTCCTGCTGGCGCTCCCCCACGACCACCCCCTGGCCGCGGACCCCGCGCCGCTCGACCGCGACGCGCTCAAGGGCCTGGACATCGTGCTCCTCAACCAGGGTCACTGCCTGCGTGAACAGGCCATAGACGTGTGCCGCGAGGTGGGCGCGCGGGCCACCGCGACCACGTACGCGACCAGCCTGCCGACGTTGGTGCAGCTCGTGGCGGGCGGCCTCGGCGTGACGCTGCTGCCGGAATCGGCCGTGCCGGTGGAGACCGGCAAGCGGGTACGCCTGGCGCTGCGCCGCTTCGCCGCCCCCGCCCCCGGCCGCACGATCGGCCTGGCCTACCGCGCCTCCTCGGCCCGCGCGGCCGAGTACGACCAGCTCGCCAAGGCCGTCCGCACCGCCATCCGCCAACGCCGCCTCCCGGTCAAGCTCACCTCGTGAACGGGGTCAGCGGGGGACGAGGTGGAAGAAGGAGCCGTCGGCGGGGGTGTGGGCGGGGTCGGAGAGGTCGTCCAGGCGGGTGGCCGCCTCCGGCGGGAGGGTGAGGTCGAAGGCGGCCAGGTTCTCCCGCAGCTGCCGTACCGAGCGTGGCCCGAGCAGCACCGACGTGACGCCGGGACGTCCGGCGACCCAGGCCAGGGCGACCGCGGCCGGGTCGGCCCCCAGCTCGGCCGCGACCTCGGCCAGCCCCTCGGCGACGGCCAGGTTGCGGTCGTTGAGCAGCGACTGCGCCCAGCGGGCCGCGCCGGGCATCGCGGCGCCGAGCAGGCGGCCCATGCGGCTGTCCGGGTCGGGGATCTCGCCGCGCCGGTAGCGGCCGGTCAGGACGCCGCCGCCGAGCGCGCCGTACACCACCGTGCCGAGGCCGAACCGGGCACAGGCGGGCAGGATCTCGGCCTCGACGACCCGCTGGAGCAGCGAGTACTGCGGTTGCAGGCTCACGAACGGCGTGCCGCCCACCCGCTCGGCGGCCCACTGCGCCTCGACGATCTGCGCGGCGGTGAAGTTGGAGCAGCCGAGGTAGCGCACCTTGCCCGAACGGACGAAGCCGTCGAGGGTGGCCATCGTCTCCTCGATCGGCGTGCCCGGGTCCCACTGGTGGCACTGGTAGAGGTCGATGTAGTCGGTGCCGAGGCGGCGCAGGCTGGCCTCCAGGGCGCGGGTGAGGTGCCGTCTGGACAGGCCCCGCCCCTCCGGGCCGACCGGCATGGCGCCCTTGGTGGCCAGCACGACCCACTCGCGCCTGCCGCGCAGCGCCTGGCCGACGATCTCCTCGGTCTCGCCCCGGTGGTAGAGGTCGGCGGTGTCGATGAAGTTGCCGCCCGCGTCGAGGTAGGCGTCGATGACGCGGCCCGCCTCGGCGGCGTCGCCCGCGGCCAGCCCGTGCTCGGTGCCGAAGTTCATGGTGCCGAGGCAGGCGCGGGAGACGCGCAGCCCGGAACGTCCCATGGTCTGGAAGTGCACGAAGATACCCCTAGAATCGGAATGACTGTTCCGCTTGGATGCGGGGAACGATACGGAACAACGGTTCCGGATGTCAACGCGAGGATGTCAACGCGAGGAGGGCCCATGCGTGCCGACGCCCGGCGCAACCGCGCCCGTGTGCTGGAGGCGGCCGAGGTCGTGCTGGCCCGCGACGGGCTCGACGCCTCGATGCGCGAGATCGCCGCGCTGGCCGGCGTGGGCGTGGGGACGATCTACCGCCAGTTCCCCACCAAGGAGGCCCTGTACGCGGCGATCGTGGCCGACCGGCAGGAGCGGCTGGCCGAGATGGCCGAAGAGCTGGCCGGCGCCGCCGACGCAGGGGCGGCCTTCTTCGAGTTCTTCGACCGCATCGTGGCCTACTCGACGGTCAAGAAGATCCTGGTGGACGCGCTGGCCAGCGCCGGCATCGACGCCAAGGCGGGCGCGCCCGACATCAGGGGCGCGATCGGCGCGCTGCTGGAGCGGGCGCAGCGGGCGGGGGCGGTGCGCGAGGACGTGGGCATGACGGAGCTGCTCGCCCTGCTCAGCGCCGCCTGCCTGGCGGCGCAGCACCACAACTGGAGCGACGACCTGCGGGCCAGGGCCCTGGCCGTGCTGTTCGACGGCCTGCGCCGGGCTACCCCTGCGACAGGCGCTTGAGCCGGGTCACCGCCTCGTCGATGACCTCGTCCTTCTTGCAGAACGCGAAGCGGACGAAGTGCCGGCCGCGTTCGGGGTGCTCGTAGAAGACCTGCGTGGGGATGGCCACCACCCCGGCCAGCTCGGGCAGGCGGCGGGTGAGCTCCAGGCCGTCGGTGAAGCCCAGCGGCCGGATGTCGGTCTGCACGAAATACGTGCCCGCCGGCCCGAACACCTCGAAGCCCGCCGCCGCCAGCCCGTCCATCAGCCGGTCGCGCTTGTCCTGGAGCCCGGCGCGCAGCGCGGCCACCCACTCCAGCTCGGTGCGCAGCCCGTACGCCACCGCGAGCTGCCAGGGCGCGCTCGCGGTGAAGGTGAGGAACTGCTTGACCGTCGAGACCGCCCGCACCAGCTCGGGCGGCGCGCACACCCAGCCGGTCTTCCAGCCCGTGACCGAGAACGTCTTGCCCGCCGAGGAGATCATGACCGTGCGCTCGCGCATGCCGGGCAGCGTGGCCAGCGGGACGTGCTCGACGCCGTCGAAGGTGAGGTGCTCGTAGACCTCGTCGGTGATCGCGATCAGGCCGTGCTCCTGGCACAGCTCGGCGATGACCGTCAGCTCGTCCCTGGTGAAGACCGTCCCCGTGGGGTTGTGCGGTGAGTTGACCAGGATCGCCCGGGTACGCGGCGTGACGGCGGCGCGCAGCTCGTCGGGGTCGAAGGTGAAGCGGCCGTCCACCGGGCGCAGCGTCACCGCCGCGAGCCTGGCCTGGGCGAGCGCGATCGAGGCCGCGTAGGAGTCGTAGTACGGCTCGAACGCGATCACCTCGTCGCCCGGCTCGCACAGCGCCAGCACGCTCGCCGCGATGGCCTCGGTGGCGCCCACGGTGACCAGCACCTCGCCCGCCGGGTCGTAGTCGAGCCGGTAGTGGGCCATCCGGTGCTCCGAGACCGCCTGCCGGAGCTCCAGCACCCCAGGCCCCGGCGGGTACTGGTTGGCGCCCGAGGTGATCGCCTGCACGGCGCGGTCGAGCATGGCGGCCGGGCCGTCGGTGTCAGGGAAGCCCTGTCCGAGGTTGATGGCCCCGGTCTGCACGGCGAGCGCGCTCATCTCGGCGAAAATCGTCGTGCCGAAGGCGCGCATCCTGGAAACAAGTGGTTCGGTCACGCCCCCACACTATTAGTCTCGTCTCGTGATCATCCGGGTCGTGCTAGCCCTCGCCCTGAGCGTTCCCCTCGTCACGCCTGCCACGCCTCCTCCCGTGGAGTCCGCGCCCTGCCCGGTCGCCGTGCCTGAGCACACCGTCTGCGGGTTCCTGCTGGTCCCCGAGCGCCGCGACACGCCGGACCGGACCATCAAGGTCGGGTACGCCGTGCACACCTCGACGGCCGCCGGCCGCAAACCTGACCCGATCGTCTACATGGGCGGCGGGCCGGCGTCGTCGTCGCTGCAGCTCACCGGGTTCCTGAGCCAGATGTTCCCCTACCGCGACGTGGTGACGATCGAGCAGCGCGGCGGGAAGTACTCCCGTCCGGTGCTGGGCTGCCCCGAGACGGCCGAGGCGCTGCTCGGACGGCTGCGCAGGCCGCCCGCCGACGTGGGCGCGGCGGCCCGGCGCTGCCGCGCCCGCCTCCAGGAGCAGGGCGTCGACCTGCGCGGCTACAACACCAAGGAGATCGCCGCCGACGTGGTCGCCCTGCGCCAGGCGCTCGGTTTCCCCTCCTGGAACCTGTTCGGCGTCAGCTACTCCACCCGGGTCATGACCGACGTCGCCGCGGCCGATCCGCAGGGCGTGCGGTCGGTCGTGCTGGACTCGTTCCTGCCCGAGTCCGTGGCCTGGTACGACGACGCCGACCGCAACCTGCGCGACACCGTGGCCGCGCTCGGCGTGGGCGACGCCTTCGACCGGGTGGTGGCCGGGCTCAACCGCTCCCCCGCCCGGGTGCCGACCACCGATCCGCTGCTCGGCCGGCCGTTCACGGCGACGATGTCCGGCGACGACGTGGCCACCGTCCTGGCCGAGGCGCTGCACGAGGCGGACGTGTCGGCCGTGGCGCCCGCGCTGGTCGGCGGCCTGGCCGAGGGGCACGACGAGCTGCTGCGGCCGCTGGCCGACGCGGTGGGCGAGGGGCTGGTGTCGCACGAGTTCGGGCTGTACCACGCGGTGCAGTGCCAGGACGAGGTGCCGTTCAACACCTTCACCACCAAATCCCGACTTTTCACGGTAAACGCGGACAAAGCGGTTTGTGATGCGTGGCAACTTCCCAAATCCGCCCCCGTGAACGCCGTCCCCAAGGCCCCCGTCTACGTCGTCGGCGGCGACCGGGACCCCACCACCCCCGCCAGGACGGCCGGGCCCGCCGCCAGGGCCATCCCCGGCGCCCGGTTCGAGACGTTCCGCGGCAGCCACGCCGTCTTCCTCACCAGCGCGTGCGCCAGGAGGCACATCGCCGAGTTCGTCGAGTCCCCCGGCGGCGTGTCGCCGAAGCCGTGCGAGCCCGACCCGGGCCGGCCGCCCACGCTCCGGCTCGCCGACACGCACGTCACCGGCGCGCCGTACCGGATCTCGCAGGTTCCCTGGCTGGCCGCGCCCTTCGCGCTGTTCGCGCTCGTCTCACTCGTCCAGCTCGCCGCGGGAGCGCTGCGCGGCAGGTCGGTGACCGCCTTCGCGGGGCTGGCCGGCGTGGCGTTCGCCGGGCTGACCGGCCAGGCCGTCTACGGCATGGCGAGCAGGAACGAGACGGCCCTGGCCGTCGGCGTCCCCGCCCCGGTCGGCGGCCTGTACACGTGGATCGCGGTGGCCTCGGCCGTGCTGAGCGTCTCGGCCCTGTTCCACGATCGGCGGTGGCCGCACATCGTGGCGGCGGTCGCCGGCGCCGGATTCCTCGTATGGTGGTTCACCTGGTTCCTGTGACGCGCATCCGTGAGCTGGACGCCCTCCGCGGCTTCGCGGTGGGCGGCATCATGCTGGTCAACACCTGGCAGCACGCCAGCCACGAGCCCTACACCGGCATCGACCGCACGATCGAGGCGCTGTTCCAGAGCCGCTTCTACCCGATCTTCTCGCTGCTGTTCGGCATCAGCTTCGTGCTGTTCCTCGACCGTTCGGGAAGCCGCTGGGCGCTGGCCCGCCGGCTGGCCTGGCTGGCCTGCTTCGGCCTGCTCCAGCACACCTTCTACGAGGGCGAGGTGCTGACCGACTACGCCCTCTACGGCCTGGTGGTGCTGCTGCCCGCCTCGTTCCTGCCGGGCGGCCTGCCGGTGCTGGCGCTCGGCGTCGTGGCGACCGTCTGGGCCACCTGGCACGGCGCGGGCCCGTCGCTCATCCCCGGGCTGTTCCTGGTCGGCATGGGGCTGATGCGGCTGCGCCCGCCGCGGAGCCTGCTGGCCCCCGTGTTCGCGGCCTCGGCGCTGACCTCCCTGGTGCTGACGGTCAGCTGGGCGGGCGTCGCGGAGGGGCCGGGGGCGGGCGACTGGACCGTCTACAGCGTGGCCGCGCTGTCGGGGGCGGCGGCGTACGCCAGCGGGCTGCTGCTGGCGCTGCGGCCGTGGTCGTCGGCCCTGCTGGAGCCGCTGGGCCGGATGGCGCTGACGAACTACGTCACCGGCACGGCGGTGATCGCGCTGTGCACGGTCCCGCTGAAGACCGGCGACGCCCGCTGGCCGGTGCTCGCGGTGGCGCTGACCACCGTGGTGGCGCAGACGTTGTTCAGCGGCTGGTGGCTCACCAGATTTCGGTACGGCCCACTTGAGTGGATCTGGCGGTGCCTGACCTGGTTTCGACTGGTGCCCAACCGGTTAGAGTCGGGCCGTGACCACAATCGCCCTCTGCCAGATTCCGGTCTCTCCTGACCCGGCCACCAACCTCAAGAGGGCCAGGGAGGCGCTCGCCCGCGCCGAGGGGGCCGACCTGGCGATCTTCCCCGAGGCCACGCTCACCCGTTACGGCAGGCGCGTCACCGAGCTGGCCGAGCCGCTCGACGGGCCGTTCGTGTCGGGACTGGCGGAGGCGGCCCGCACCCACGGCCTGGCGGTGATCGCCGGCGTGTTCGAGCCGGGCGAGGGCCCGGCCGGCGCCAAGGTGCACAACACGGCCGTGGCGATCGGCCCCGACGGCGGGATCAAGGCCGCCTACCGGAAGATCCACCTGTTCGACTCCTTCGGCTCCAAGGAGTCCGACCTGGTGGCGCCGGGCGCCGAGCCGGCCGTGGTCGAGCTGGCCGGGCTGCGCGTCGGGCTGGTCACCTGCTACGACATCCGCTTCCCCGAGCTGACCAGGGCGCTGGTCGACAAGGGCGCCGACCTGTTCGCGGTGATCGCCGCCTGGGGGTCGGGCCCGCTGAAGGAGGACCATTGGGTCACGCTGGTCCGCGCACGGGCCCTGGAGAACACGATGTGGACGGCCGCCGTCGGCCAGGCGCCCAACCCGGAGGAGTCGAAGGACGGGTTCGGCGTGGGCCGCAGCATGCTGGTCGACCCGCTCGGAGTGGTCCGGGCCGACCTCGGCACCGGTCCGGGGGTCCAGCTCGTCCGCCTCGACACCGAATGGACGGCCACCGCCAGGGCCATGCTCCCGTGTCTGGATCACCGGGTGCTCAAGGGTCAACCGACCGTAAAGTAGAGCCATGAGCGGAACGCAGATGCAGAAGGTCGTGCCGCCGCGTCTGCTCGTGCCGTACCTGTCGGGCAAGCGCACGGTGATCTCCGGCTACGTCTACCGGGTCCAGGACTGCGTCAGGCTGACCACGCCGGCGGCCCTCTACTACGGCCTCGACCTGTCCTTCGACGGCTCGGAGCTGTTCCCCGAGGTGCCCGAGCTCTACCTGATGCGCTGGCACGCCCGCGACGTCGACACCTACGCGGTGCCCTACGGCCCGCACATGGGAGGCGACTGGAGCGACGTGCCGCCGTTCGCCGGCAACGGGTTCACCACCTCGCCCGACCACGTGGTGCCGCAGTTCCACACCGTCCCGATGCCGATCCCGGCGGGGGCGGAGATCGTCCACGTCACCGGCGAGGGCGAGCGACCCTTCGCCGGCTACGACGGCCTGACCTGGCGGCCCGCCGCATGAGCGAGGAGATCACGCCGGTCGCCTCCGGCTTCGTGGCCCGGTTCGGCGAGCGTACGCTGCCGGCCGCGCTCGGCCCCGACAACGACCAGGTGGTGCTGTTCAGCGAGGTGGAGCTCGACGGCTTCGAGCCCGCCTCGGGCTACTGGCGGCGGGTGGTGGCCAGGTCGCGGCTGGAGTGGCTGGTGCTCGTCCGCACCGTCGGCGCCTTCGGCGGCGAGCCGTGCATCGTCCTCGACGAGGACGACGACGGCCTGCACATCGCCTACACCGGCCACAGCGGCATGAAGGCCGAGGCGCTCGGCTACTGGATGGTCGACCACGGCGCGTACGAGGTGGTCGTGCCGCGCGAGGAGGTCTTCTCCATCCGCGTCGAACGCATCCCCGTGCCGTAGGCGGTCAGCCCAGGGCGCGATAGCGGGCCAGGCGGGCCGCCAGGCGGTCGGCCGGGGGCACCTCCAGCAGCTTGGCGATCTCGTGCTCCAGCGCCCGCCCCACGCGCTCACAGAACTGCCTGGGCTCGTAGGCGGCGTCCGGCAGCTCGGGGATCACCCGGTCGACGATGCCGTCGCGCCGCAGGTCGGTGGCCCGGATGTGCTGGGCCTGGGCGATCTCGGGGGCGAAGTCGACCGACCGGTAGAGGATGGCCGAGGCGCCCTCCGGCGGCAGCGGCGACAACCAGGCGTGCTGCGCGCACAACACCCGGTCGGCCGGCAGCAGCGCCAGCGCCGCCCCGCCCGCGCCCTCGCCGAGCAGCAGGCACACGGTCGGCGCGTCGAGGGTGACCAGCTCGGCCAGGCAGCGGGCGATCTCGGCGGCCAGCCCGCCCTCCTCGGCCGACTTCGACAGGTCGGCCCCCGCGGTGTCGACCACGGTGACCAGCGGCAGCCCCAGCTCGGCCGCCAGGCGCATGCCGCGCCTGGCCACCCTGAGCCCGGCCGGGCCGAGCGGCGAGCGCCGGCGCTGTCTTCGCCGGTCCTGGCCGAGCACCACGGCGGGCGCCGACCCGAACCTGGCCAGCGCCAGCACGAGCCCCGGCTCGTTCTCGCCGGCGCCGCTGCCGCTGAGCGGCGTCACGTCGGTGGCGGCGAGCTTGAGCAGCGTGCGCACGCCCGGACGGTCGTCGCGGCGCGAGCGGGTGATCGCCTCCCACGCCTCCACCGGCCGCAGGTCCTCCGCGGGCGGCTCGCCCGCCTCGACGCCGGTACGCGCGGCGCACAGCACGGAAAGGGCCCGGATCGCGACCCTGCGGGCGTCGTCGGCCGACACGACGGCGTCGACCAGGCCGTGCTCGTAGAAGTTCTCGGCCACCTGGACGCCCTCGGGAAAGGGGTAGCCGTGCAGCGCCTCGAACACCCGCGGCCCGAGGAACCCGATCAGCGCCCCCGGCTCGGCCGCCGTGACATGCCCGAGCGAGCCCCAGGAGGCCAGCACGCCGCCCGTCGTCGGGTGGCGCAGGTAGACGACGTACGGCAGCCCGGCCGCGCGGTGCTCCTGCACCGCGACGGTGATCCGGACCATCTGGACGAAAGCCAGCGCCCCCTCCTGCATCCGGGTGCCGCCCGAGGCCGGGGCGGCCAGCAACGGCAGCCGCTCACGCGTGGCGCGCTCGACCGCGGCCGCGATGCGGGTGGCCGCGGCGACCCCGACCGACCCCGCCATGAAGGAGAACTCGCAGACCACGACGGCGACCCTGCGGCCGTCGAGCAGCCCCTCGCCGGTGATCACCGACTCGTCGTAGCCGGACTTCACGCGGGCCGCGGCCAGCTCCTCGGCATAGGAGGAGCCGGGCTCCGCCGGATCGGCGGGCGGCGCGTCCCACGACTTCCACGACCCCCTGTCGAGGACCGCTTCGATCAGTGTGCGCGCGTCCGGACGGCTCACTATCGCTCCTAACGATCAACCGATGATGCCATGGTGACGCACGAGGGTACATGCCGGAGCCGGGAATTGCCGATCATCCCTCCCGCTCTTCGAGCCAGGCGAGCACGGCCTCGCCGTCCTGGCCGAGCGCGGGGGGCGCGGTGTGCTCGGCCGCGGGCAGGCCGTCGAAGCGCAGCGGCGGCCCGGGAAGCTCGATCGGGCCCAGCACGGGGTGGTCCACCTGGACCAGGAGCCCCTGGGAGCGGGTCTGCTCCCAGGCGTAGACCTCGTCGATCGACCTGATCGCGCCCGCGGGCACGCCGGCCTCGCCCAGCCTGGCCAGCCAGTGGGCGCGGTCGTGGTCGGCCAGGGCCTTCTCCATGTCGGCGATCAGCTCGTCCCGGTGTGCGAATCTCTGCCTGTTGGTCGCATATTTCGCCACATCAGGGTCGATGTCGAGTAGCTTGGCGACCTTCTTCCACTGGCCGTCGTTCGCCACGGCGATCTGCAGCATGCCGTCGGCGCAGCGGAAGGCGCCGTAGGGGGCGATGGAGGCGTGGTGGTTGCCGTTGGCGCCGGGGACCTGGCCGCCGACCGTCCAGGCCGTGCCGTGGTAGGAGTGGACGCCGGTGACCGCGGCCAGCAGGGACGTGCGCACCACCCGGCCCCGGCCGGTGCGCTCGCGCTCGTACAGGGCCGCCGCCACGCCGTAGGCGCCGTGGATGCCGGCCAGCAGGTCGGCGATCGAGGCGCCCACCCGGTACGGCTCCTCGCGCGAGGGCCCGGTCAGCGACATCAGCCCCGCCTCGCCCTGGGCGATCACGTCGTAGCCCGGCCGGCCGCCCTCGGGCCCGTCGTGGCCGAACCCGGTGATCGACAGGACGACCAGGCGCGGGTTGAGCTCGTGCAGGCGCTCGACGGGGAAGCCGAGCCGGTCGAGCACGCCGGTGCGGAAGTTCTCGATCAGCACGTCGCTCTGCCGGACGAGCCGCTCGATGAGCTGCCTGCCCTCGGCGGACTTGAGATCGACCGCGATGGACTGCTTGTTGCGGTTGGCCGCCAGGAAGTAGGTCGAGATGTCGTGGTCGGGCCCGACGAAGGGCGGCCCCCATCCGCGCGAGTCGTCACCTCCGTCCGGGTGCTCCACCTTGATCACCCGGGCGCCCAGGTCGCCGAGCATCTGCGCGGCGTGCGGCCCCGCCAGGGCCCTGGACAGATCGAGGACGACGACGTCGCCGAGGGGTCCGAGCAAGGTCAACCTCCAGCTTGCGTTGGGCCGGAAGAATATTCTCTCAGGCGGCCGTCCACCATCGCCTACCCTGGTCCGGTGAAGTCCCTGGCCCGCCGCATCCAGGCCCTGCCGCCCTCCTGCGGGCCCGTCCGCCTGGTGGCCGTCGACGGCCCGGCGGGCTCGGGCAAGACCACGTTCGCCGGCCGGCTCGGCGCGGCGCTCGGCTGCCAGGTGATCCACAGCGACGACTTCCCCGTCCACTGGGACGACGGCCCCGGCGCCTGGTTCCGGCTGCTGGACGAGCAGGTCCTGCAACCGCTGCGGCACGGCCGCCCGGCCGGTTTCCGCCGGTACGACTGGGTGCGCGAACGCTACGCCGACCAGGTCTCCGTGCCGGCCGCGCCCGTGCTGGTCGTCGAGGGCGTCGGCACCGCCCGCCGGTCGGCCGCCCGCCTGCTGGCCTTCACCGTCTGGGTGGAGGCCCCCGAGTCCGTGCGGCTGCGGCGCGTCCTCGACCGCGACGGCCCCGAGCTCGAACCCCGGTGGCGGCAGTGGTTCGCCGCCGAACGGGCCTGGTTCGCCGCCGACCGCACCCGCGAGCGCGCCGATCTCGTCGTCGAGACGTGAACCGGGTCGCCCTCCCGCCCGACTGAGCAGGGTGACGGAAGGACGACATGACAGATGAGCTGCTCGTCGTACGCGCCCAGCTGGGCGAGCGCGCGGCGATCGCCGAACTCGTACGCCGCTGGCACACCCCGGTCTGGACCTACGTCCGGCGCATGCTGGACGCCGAGCGGGCCGACGACGTCGCCCAGGAGATCTGGGCGGCCGTCGTGCGCGGCCTGCCCCGGCTGCGCGCGCCCGGACGGTTCGCGCCCTGGCTGTTCACCATCGCCCGCCGGGCGGTCACCGATCGCCTGCGCGAGGAGTACGCCAGGGCGGAGGGCGCGGCCGAGCCGGAACCGGTGACCGAGGACCCCGCCGAGGCCGTCGTCGACCGCGCCGGCCTGCTCGCCGCCCTGTCCGCCCTGCCGCCTCCCGAGCGGGAGATCCTCGTCCTGCACTACCTGGAGGACCTGCCGGTCGAGGAGTGCGCCCAGATCTGCGGCATCCCCGCCGGAACCGTCAAGTCCAGACTCAGCCGCGCCCGCCGCCTCCTGCGCGACCACCTGAAGGAGATCGACCATGACCGATGAGCCGCGCCTGACCGCCGACCAGATCATCGAGCGCCTCGAACCGTCGCTGTCGCCGTGGCGGCGCGTGCGCGCGCTGACCGCCCTGCTCGCCGGGGCCGCCGGGACGGTCTTCGTCTGCGCCCTGTGGTGGACCGAGCCCGGCCCGCTGCCCGGCCGCACCCACCTGGCCTTCGCCCCCCTCACCGCGTTCTGCCTGGCCTGGGCCTGCTACGGCGGCTGGCTGAGCACGCGCAGGACGCCGCTGTTCGCCCGCGACCGGGTGATCGCCGGCTGGATCGCCCTGGCGGCGGCCCTGCTCACCACCGCGCTCGTCGCCGCCGTGGCCACCGGCGCGCTGGCGCTCGGGCTGGCGTTCGTGGCGGTGAGCGCCGTGCTGACCGGGCAGGCCCACGCGCGGCGGGCGCGGCTGCTGCGGCTCAAGCGGGATCTAGGTGGGTGACGTCGTTGAACGCCACCACCTCGAACCCTCCGCCCGCGGCCCGCCAGACCGACACCGACGCGTTCAGCACCGGCGCGAAGCGCAGGACGTCGGCCAGATCGGCGTCGTCCCGCCCGGCCATGACGTGCCGCAGGCCCAGCACCACCGAGTCGTGGGCGACGATCAGCACCCGCCGCCCGTCCGCCGCCGCGCGCAGCCCGTGCAGGAAGTCCTTCAGCCGGGCCACCACGTCGGCCAGCGACTCGCCGCCGGGCGGGCGGTAGGCGTAGGGGCCCTCGGCCCGCATCCGCCGCACCTCGCCGGGGAACCGCTCGCCGATGGCGGCCAGGTTGAACCGGGCGAAATCGCCCGACTCCTGGTCTCTGAGCCGCTCATCCACGGTCACCGGCAGCGCGCCGGCGCCCCAGGTCTCCTGGGCGGCCTTCCAGGTGTCGAGGGCCCGCAGGTAGGGGGAGCACCACACCTCCTCGGGCGCCTCGCCGGCGGGCAGCCCGGCCAGCATCCGGCCGAGCGCCCGCGCCTGGAGCAGGCCGAGGTCGGTCAGCGTCACCTCGTGGTCGCCCCGCTCGTAGACCAGTGGCCGGTCGCCGGCCTGCGCGTGCGCCAGGTTCGCCTGGCTCTCCCCGTGGCGTACGGCGACGATCCGCGAAGGTCCCATGGCCGCCATCCTCGCATCCGGACGCCGTACCTCGCCGAAGCCGCCGGAGCGGGCCGTCGTAGGGTGATCCTCATGACTGAAGTCGCATTGCTCGGGACCGGGCTCATGGGCGCTCCCATGGCCCGCAACCTGCTCAAGGCCGGCCTGCCGGTCAGGGTGTGGAACCGCACGCGGGACAAGGCCGAGCCGCTGGCGGCCGACGGCGCCGTCGTGGCCGGCTCCCCCGCCGAGGCGGTCGAGGGCGCCGACGTGATCGTCACGATGCTCAGCGACGGCGACGCCGTGCACGACGCGATGACCGCCGCCGCGCCCGCGCTGCGCCCCGGCCAGGTGTGGGCGCAGATGAGCACGGTCGGCGTGGCGGCGGTCGGCCGCCTGGCCGCCCTGGCCGCCGAGCACGGGCTGACCTTCGCCGACGCGCCCGTCCAGGGCACCAGGCAGCCGGCCGAACAGGGCACGCTGCTCATCCTGGCGGCCGCCCCCGAGCCGGCCAGGCAGGCGCTCGCCCCGGTGTTCGACGCCGTCGGCGCGCGCACCCTGTGGCTCGGCGAGGACGGCGCCCAGGGCACCGGCACCAGGCTCAAGATGGCCGCCGTCAGCTACGCCATCTCGATGACCGGCATCGTGGCCGAGGCCCTGGCCCTGGCCAAGGGGCTCGGCGTCGACCCCGGCCTGGTCCGCGAGGTGATCACCGGCGGCCCGCTGGACAACGTCTACTTCCAGGCCAAGTCGAAGGCCATCCTGGAGGGCGACCTGGAGCCGTCCTTCACCGTGCACAACGCCGAGAAGGACACCCGGCTGATCACCCAGGCGGGCGAGTCGGCCGGGGTGCGGCTGGACATGGTGGCGGCGGCCGGCGAGCGGCTGCGCCGCGCCGAGGCGCAGGGGCATGGCGACCAGGACATGGTGGCCACCTACTTCGCCAGCTTCGACGAGGAGTAGCCCCGCCGGTTCCCTACAGTTCGTCCACCTCCGCGAACGTCCTGCCGCCGGACAGCCTCGGATAGCCGGGGCCGCGGTCGAAGAAGCGGTCCGCGGGCGGGCGGAGGCGGGCGCGGAGCTCGGCGGTGCCGCGTTCGTCGATGCGGTCGCCGTCCAGGACCACGCCGTAGTCGCCCAGGGCGCCGGCGATCGAGACCTTGCCGTCGCGAACGTCGGCCGCCACCGCCCGCGGGTCGCGGTCGTAGGGGGAGCCCCAGCCGCCGCCGCCCGTGGTGCGGATGCGGATCAGGTCGCCGGCCTGGACGGGGTGGTCGTCCACCAGGCCGTCCATCTCCTTGCCGGCGATCTCCACCCGGAACGGACGCCCGGCCAGGCCGCCGTTGACGCCCCAGCACGACAGGATCGACCGGTCGGCGATCGACATGTACGACGCGTCCCTGAGCATCCTGATGTGCTTGTCGTAGCCCAGGCCGCCGCGGAACATGCCGGGGCCGCCCGAGTCGCAGGCCAGCCCCAGCCGCTCCACCCGGAACGGCCAGCGCGCCTCGGCGAACTCGACCGGGATGTTGCGCGAGTCGGGGACGATGTGGATGGTGTCCTCGCCGTCGGCGTACCAGCGGCCGCCCGAGCCGCCGCCCAGGACCTCGCGCATCAGGTACGGCGTGCCGTCGGCGTCGCTGCCGTAGACGCCGGTGTAGCGGATGGTCTCCTGGTCGGCGGGCATGCGTCCGCCGGTGGCCTTGGCCAGCACCCCGGCCAGCACGCCGAGCAGGCGCAGGATGACGAACGTGCGGGCGTTGGTGGGGGCCGGGAAGACCGGGGTGAGCAGCGTGCCCTTCTCCGGGAAGACCATCCTGATCAGCGGCACGACGCCCTCGTTGACGTCGAGCTCGGCCATGCGCTCTGGCGTGTCGGCGAGGTTGCGCAGCACCGGCGCCAGCCACTTCTTCAGGAAGACGCCGTCGGCGTAGTCGCCCGCGTGGTTGATCGGGCCCTTGGCCTGGGGCGAGGTGCCGGTGAAGTCGATGGTGAGCGGCGCGTCGGCGGCGTGGTCGACGGTGAGCGTGATGCGCTGGGCGTGCAGGCGGGGCTCGTCGACGCCGTCGTGCTCGGCGTAGTCCTCCCAGACGTACGTGCCTTCGGGGATCTTGGCGAGCAGCTCCCTGCGGAAGGTCTCGGTGGTCTTGGAGACGATCGCGTCGAAGCAGTCCTCGACGGCCTGCCTGCCGTACCGGTCGAACAGCTCGCCGAGGCGGCGGGCGCCCATGAGGCAGGCCGAGCACTCGGCGTCGAGGTCGCCGGCCAGGGAGTCGGGCATGCGGGAGTTGCGGGTCATGATGCGCAGCGCGGTCTCGTTCGGCACGCCCTGGTCCCACAGCTTGATCGGCGGGATCATCAGGCCCTCCTCGTACACCGAGCGGGCGTGCGAGGGCATCGAGCCGGGCACCGCGCCGCCGATGTCGTCGTGGTGGCCGAACGCCTGCACGAACGCCACCACGGCCCCGTCGTGGAAGACCGGCACGGTGACGCACAGGTCGGGCAGGTGGCCGATGCCGCCCTCGGACAGGTAGACGTCGTTGTGGAAGTAGACGTCGCCGGGCTTCATCGTCTCGATCGGGAAGTCGCGCACGATCGGCTGGACGAGCGCGCTGTAGGAGCGGCCGGTGAGCTTGCGCAGCCGGGCGTCGTGGATGCCGGCGCGGAAGTCGTGCGCGTCGCGGATCATCGGGGAGCGGGCCGTGCGGGCGATGGCCGTCTCGACCTCCCGCTCGACGGAGGCCAGCGTGCCCTCGACGATCTCCACCAGGATCGGATCAATCACGTCGGATCTCCACATTTCCGTATTCGTCCACCTTCGCGGTGAAGCCCGGGTGCACGGGGATCGTCGATCCGTACTCCTCGATGACCGCCGGGCCCTGGACGGTGGCGCCCGGCCCGAGCGCGGCCCGCTGGTGGATCGGCGTGTCGCGGGTCTCATCGAAGTGCACGGGACGGACGGAGGTGGCCCCCTCCCCCGGCTTGCCGAGCCGCCGGATCGCCGGACGGGTGATGGGACCGATGCCCGAGACGCGCAGGTTGACCCATTCGACGCCGTGGCGCGGGTCGTCGCGGTAGGCGTACCCGTACAGCTTCTCGTGGGCGTCGTGGAAGGCGTCGATCACCGTGCGCTTCCAGTCGTCGTCGAGCGGGCCCGCCGGAGCCGCGACGCGCACCTCGAACGCCTGCCCGTAGTAGCGCAGGTCGGCGCTGCGCACGTGGACCGGGTCGTCGAAGCCCTCGCGGTCGAGCGCCTGGGCGGCCTGGCCCTCCAGCTCCTGGAAGATCTGCGCGGCGGTCTTGAGCGCGAGGTCGCGGGTGACGTACGTGCGCACGTAGTCGTTCTTGACGTCGACGGTGAGCAGGCCGAACGCCGAGACGTTGCCCGGGTCGCGCGGCACGACGACGGCGGGCAGGCCCAGGATGTCGATCAGGCGGCAGGCCAGCAGCGGCCCCGACCCGCCGAACGTCACCAGCGGGAAGTCCCGTACGTCGAGGCCGCGCTTGACGGTGAGCTGCCGGATCGCGTTGCTCTGGTTGAACGCGCTGATCTCCAGGATGCCGGTCGCGGTGCGCTCGGGGCTGAGCCCGAGCTTGTCGGCCAGCGCCTCGACGCCCTGGCGGGCGGCGTCGGCGTCGAGCGGGATCTCGCCGCCCAGCAGGTGGGGCGGGATGCGGCCGAGGAACACGTGCGCGTCGGTGACCGTGACCTCCGAGCCGCCCTTGCCGTAGCACAGGGGCCCCGGATCGGCGCCGGCCGAGCGGGGGCCGACCTTCAGCGTGCCCTCGGGCGAGATCCAGGCCACCGAGCCGCCGCCCGCGCCGACCGTGACGATGTCGATCATCGGGATCTTGCACGGGTACCGGCCGACCGTGCCCTCTGTGGTCAGGGACGGCTCGCCGTCGATCACCACGGCCACGTCGGTCGAGGTGCCGCCGCCGTCGAGGGTGATCACCGACGGGTGCCCGGCCGTGGAGGCGATCAGCGCCGCGCCGAGCGCGCCCGCCGCCGGGCCCGACAGCACGGTGGTGATCGGCTGGTTGACGACCTCGCGCGCCGACAGCACGCCGCCGTTGGACTTCATCACCGAGAACGGCATGCCGAGCCGGTTGGACAGTCCGGCGATGTAGCCGCGCACGGCGGGCTTGACCGCGGCGTCCACCAGGGTGGTGATCGAGCGCTCGTACTCGCGGTACTCGCGCAGCACGTCGCTGGAGAGCGAGATCACCGCCTCCGGGTGCTCGCGCCAGAGGATCTCGCGCATGCGGCGCTCGTGCTCGGGGTTGGCGTAGGAGTGCAGGAAGCACACGCCGACCGCGGTGATCCCCTTCGACCTGAGCCAGCGCGCCGCCTCGACGGCCTGCTCCTCGGAGAACGGCCGCACCTCGTTGCCGAGGTGGTCGAGCCGGCCGCCGACCGTCCTGACGAGGTGCACGGGGACGATCCGCGGCGGCTTGACCCAGAAGTAGGAGTTGCCGTAGCCGTCCGGCACACTCTGCCTGGCGATCTCCAGGATGAACTCGAAGCCTTCGGTGGTGATGAACCCGAGGTTGCCGATGCGGTCTTCGAGCAGCTGGTTCGTCGCGACGGTGGTGCCGTGGACGATGGAGGCGACGTCGAGCTCGCCCAGCTTCCCGATGCCCGCGACGAACCCGTCGGCCGGGTTCGCGGGCGTCGAGGGGGTCTTGGTGGTGACGATCTCACCGGTCTGCTCGTCCACCGCCACGACGTCGGTGAACGTGCCCCCGGTGTCCACTCCGATTCGGACGCTACGCATGGCTCCTCAGCTTCGGCGACGGCCGAGAACTTCGTCGATGACCCGGGGCGCGTTCTGGGTGCCGACGTAGGCCGCCAGGCGCACCACCAGCTCTTGGGATTTTGCCAGTTCGGCCTCGACTCTGGCCTTCCCCGACTGGCCGGCCTGCACGCCGAAATAGGCGCCCAT
Organism: Nonomuraea sp. NPDC004702; assembly: GCF_053601695.1. Taxonomy (NCBI): domain Bacteria; kingdom Bacillati; phylum Actinomycetota; class Actinomycetes; order Streptosporangiales; family Streptosporangiaceae; genus Nonomuraea; species Nonomuraea sp. NPDC004702. Next base: position 182,110 of record NZ_JBSGCE010000006.1, on the reverse strand, counting down.
GATCGTGCCCACCACCCCGGCCACGCCCGCGAACAACGCGGCGAACTCCTTGGTGGCGAACACCGCGGCGCCGAAGGCGATCAGGATCGCGACGATGCCCGCCACGACGACCAGGAAACCGTACCGCCATCGGGTGGCGTCGGCCTGGGCGGCCGTCACGTCGTCCTGTGTCAGCATCGCGTCGAGCGTCGGTGGATTGTCGGTGACCACAGTTCCTCCTGATAGTCCAGGGGAGAAATGTCCCACGAGGTCATGGAACAAGCCAAGCCGCTAAGCTGGCCTCCTGTGACCGAACTGTCTGCCTTGTCAGCCGTGCCATCCGGAGCCCGGGACGCCGTGCTGAAGTTCTACTTCGGCCCCATGGACTGCGGGAAGTCCACTCTGGCGCTCCAGATGAACTACAACCACGGCCGCCAGGGGCGGCGCGGACTGGTCCTGACCAAGCACGACCGCTCCGGCGGCCCGAAGGTCACCAGCCGGATCGGGCTGGGCCTTGAGGCGATCGAGGTGGAGGACTCCCTCGACCTCGTCGGCCTGGTCACCTCGCACGAGCGCATCGACTACCTGATCTGCGACGAGGCCTGCTTCTACACGGTCGAGCAGATCGAGCAGCTCGCCGACCTGGTGGACGAGCACGGCATCGACGTCTACGCCTTCGGGCTGGCCTCCGACTTCAGATCGGTCATGTTCCCCGGCGCGCAGCGGCTGTTCGAGCTGGCCGACGAGGTGTGCCGGCTGCAGGTCGAGGTGTTGTGCTGGTGCGGACGCCCCGGGCAGCTCAACGCGCGCGTGGTGGGCGGGGTGCTGGCGCGGACGGGCGAGCAGGTCGTGATCGGCGACACCGACGCCTCGCCGGTGCGCTACCAGGTGCTCTGCCGCCGCCACCACCGCTCCGGCCAGCTCGGCGAGGGCGGCGCCCCGGCCTGACCCGCGTGCCTGGCCCCGGCCTGAGCCGCGTTGCTCACACCAGCCGGTCGAGGGCGGCGTGGAACAGGCGGCGTTCGTCCTCCGGCAGGGCGGACAGGAAGGCGCGCTCGGCCTCCTCCACGGCCGGCACCGCGAGGCGCATGGTCTCGCGGCCGTGCTCGGTCAGCTCGACCGCGTTCTTGCGGCGGTCGCCGGGATGCGGCCGCCGCGCCACCAGCCGCTTGCCCTCCAGCGCGTCGACCATGGCGACCATCGTCGTGCGGTCGATGCCGAGCCGCTGGGCCGCCTCCTGCTGCGACAGCGGCTCGGGGGCGTCGATCACCGACAGCACCCCGAGCTCCCGCCCGTCGATCCCGTAGGGCGCGAGCGCCGGGCCGGTGAACTCGGCCAGGCGCAGCGCGGCATGCTTGAGCAGGTAACCAAGGCGGCGGCTCGACACCTTCCGATTGTCGCACCGCCGCGGGCGGGGCCGTTCAGACCGCGCAGTAGCCGTCGTCGTCGCAGCCGTCGGCCGGCGGGGCGAGCTGGGTGATCGGCGCTTGACCGGTGCGCTCGGCGACCTCGTCGATCGCCGCCGCGAAGGCGTCCTCGGGCTGCGCGCCCGACACCGCGAACTTGCCCTCGAACAGGAACAGCGGCACCCCGCTGACACCCAGCGCGCCGGCCCTGGCGAGATGCTCGCGCACCTGCTCGGCGCCCTCGCCGGTGTCCTGGACGCCGACCTCGCCGGCCAGGCGGCTCAGCACGGCGGGGTCGCCGACGTTCGCGCCCTCGCCGAAGTACGCGCGGAACAGCCGGTCGGCCATCTCCTTGCCGAGCCCCTGGGCGGTGGCGGCCTCGATGAGCCGGTGGGCCTCGAAGGTGTTGGCGTTGACGGCCCGCTCGTAGTCCATCTCCAGGCCCTCTTCGACGGCGACGGCCTTGACCCGCTCGGTCATCTGCCGCGCGCCCGGCCCGAACTTGCGCTCAAGGGCCGGGATCAGCGGCTCGCCCTCGACGGGGGCGTCGGGGTTGAGCTGGAACGGGCGCATGGTCACCTCGATCGTGCCGCCCTTGGCACGGAAACGCTCGGCGGCGCGGGCGAACCTGACGTGCCCGATGTAACACCAGGGGCACACGACATCGGAGAAAATCTCGACTTTCACCCCATCGACAACCACGCGGCCCGCACGACGATTCCGCCGGCCGCGGGTCATCCGGCGGCCAGCTCCTCCAGCCGGTACGGCAGGTAGGCCGAGTCGTCCACCAGGGCGGACGCGCCGCGCCACCAGCCGAACCACTCGCCGCTGCGCCACATCCAGTCGACCCGCTCGATGGCGGCCACCACGTCGCCGACGGTCCCCCACCGCTCGCCCAGCTCCTCGCGGGTGACGCCGTGGCGGACGGCCCAGGCCCGCAGCACGCCCGCGGCGGCGGCCGGGATCTCGCGGGCGTACGGGTCGGGCTTCTCGCCGGGCAGCCGGTGGGGCCCGAGCCCGGCGGCCACCCCCCAGCTCCACTGGGCCTCGGCGGGCCTGGAGTAGCGCAGCGACTGGAAGTCGAGGTTGGACCCCAGCTCGTCGTCGGGACGGCGGGCGACGACCGCGTCGAGCCGGCCGCCCGCGTCGAAGTGCACCACGAGCCGCTGACCCGGCCGGACCCCCGGCGGCAGCTCGAAGCGGTCCTCGGCCTGCCAGGAGTTGAGGTCGACCTCGGCGACGGGCCGGCCCCAGACCTGGTCGGCGGCGTCGTCGGCGATCCAGGCGGCCAGCATCTCCAGCGCGGTCAGGTCGGTCCACGGCTCGATCGCGACGGCTGTGCGCAGCACCTCGTCGGGCGGCGGCAGCTTGCCGCCCCTGGGCCGCGTCCACCATCCGGCGCCCAGCTCGCGGGCGCCGACGAGGAGCGCGGCGATGGCGGCCAGTTCGGCCGATCGGCGGGTGAGCGACGCGCCGAGCGCGAGCCCGAGCGCGCGGTCGGTCCGCTGGTCGCCGAACACCGGCCGCACCTCGGCGACCAGCGACTCGGCGGTGGGGCGCTCCTCCCCCAGCAGGTTGCGTACGATGCGCCTGGCTTCGTTCCGTGCGTCTTCAGCGTGTGCCTGCCGCATACCGCCACGCTACGCCGGGAGATCCTTTTCCGCGAGGGTCGTCGTGGCGCGTCCCTCAGCCGCGCCGGCCACTTGTGTCGCGGCCGAGCAGCCGGCCCACCGCGACGCCGGCGAGCGCGGCGGCCGCGCCCATGCCGAAGGCGGCCAGCAGCGCCCACGGGCGGGGCTCGGCGGGCCGCGCGGGCGGCCGTTCGTAGACCGCCGGGGCGGCCGGGGCGGCCTCCAGTGCGGTCTCCGGTGCGGTCTGGGCGGCCGGGATCGGGGGCGGGGCGCTGAGGTGGCCCTCGACGGCGGAGAAGAACTCGCCCGCCGTGCGTTTCGCGACCGAGCCGAGCATGCGCTGCCCGACGCCGCCGATCATCCCGCCGATCACCGCGTCGGCGTCGTAGTCCACCCGGGTGCCGCCGTCGATCTCGCTCAGCCGTACCAGGACGGTCGCCTCGACCGTGCCCGGCGCGCCCTGGCCGCGCGCCCGCAGCGTGAAGCTCTCGGGCGCGCGCGGCTCGGCCAGCGCGACCTCCCCCTGGTAGACGCCCTTGATGGACGCCACGCCCGCGTTGACCGTCATCCTGTAGGTGTCCGGCCCGGTCTCCTCCAGGCGCTCGCAGCCCGGGATGGTGCGCACGAGCACCGCCGGATCCTGGAGCGCGGCCCACACTCGATCTCGCTGTACGCCGATCACGGCGCTGCCCGCCACCTTCATGCGGCCACTCTAGGCACCGGTGACCGGCTGGTTAAGGGCAAGACCTGCCAGTCGGGCGACGCGTCGTGCTGATCAGGGCTGGCAAGATGGTGCTCCATGTGCTGGGGGCGTGGAACGGTCAGGGGCGGGGCCGGGCGTGGCGGGCTGGGGCCGGCCGTGCTCGCCGGGGTGCTGGTGGCGCTGGCCGCCGGGTGTGCCACCGGCGGCACCGATGGCGACACCGGCGGGGTCGTGACCGGGCCGTCGGCGAAGCCGTCCGCGACCGGCGTCCCCACGTCCCGGCCCACTCCGCAGGGCCCGCCGGGGGCGTTGCCGCGGGCCGGCGAGGTGGGCCCGATCAGGGGCGAGAACGGCCTGCCCCCGGTGATCAGCTCGATCCCCACCAAGCGCAAGGTCGTCTTCCTGACCATCGACGACGGCTGGGAGCAGGACCCGGGCTTCGTCAAGCTGGTACGCGACCGGCGCGTCCCCATCACCGCCTTCGCCATGCGCGACGCGGTCGAGGCCAAGGGCAGCCCCGACCCGGCCGGCGGCCCCGGCCGCTACGTGGGCGCCGGCAAGTGGGGGTACTTCCGGCAGCTCCGCGACGTCCACGTGCCCGTCGAGAACCACACCCTCACCCATCCCGACCTGCGCCGCCTGGCCCTCGACGGGCAGCGCCGCGAGATCTGCGGCGCGGCCCAGGTGGTCGGCAAGGAGATCGGGACCCGGCCGGCGTTGTTCCGGCCGCCGTTCGGCAGCTACAACACCGACACGCTGCGGGCCGCCCGGCGGTGCGGGGTGAAGGCCGTGCTGCTGTGGACCGCTACCGTGCAGCCGGGCGGCAAGATCGCCTACCAGGTGCCCGACAAGCGCCTGCGTCCGGGCGACATCCTGCTCCTGCACTTCCGGCCCAACCTGGCGGCCGACTTCCGGGTGCTGATCGACAAGATCAAGCGGCGCGGCTTCGAGCTGGGCAATCTGCAGGCCTACCTCGACGCCGCGGGCGGGGTCCGCCGGGCGGGGTAGTGCGCAATCCGCCCGGCGGGTGACGCGCCGGGACGTACCCGTACGGGATCCTCGAAAAGTAGGCAGAACCGGGGGATGTGACCAACGTCGCATCGCGATGCTCTACGGCCTGTAGTACTACTACAGGTAGAAGTACTACAGCTTGTAGAGCTATGAGCGGGTGGGGATTGATGGACGCGCTTGACGCGGCACGGTGGCAGTTCGGGGTCACCACCGTGTACCACTTCTTGTTCGTGCCCCTGACCATCGGTCTGGGCATCTTCGTCGCGGGCCTCCAGACGGCCTGGCACCGCACGGGCAAGGAGCACTACCTCAAGCTCACGAAGTTCTTCGGGAAGCTGTTCCTGATCAACTTCGCCATGGGCGTGGTGACCGGCATCGTGCAGGAGTTCCAGTTCGGCATGAACTGGAGTGAGTACTCCACGTTCGTCGGTGACGTCTTCGGCGCGCCGCTGGCCATGGAGGCGCTGCTGGCCTTCTTCATGGAGTCCACGTTCCTCGGCCTGTGGATCTTCGGCTGGGACCGGCTGCCGAAGAAGGCGCACCTGGCCAGCATCTGGGCCGCCGCGATCGGCTCCAACCTGTCGGCCTACTTCATCCTCGCGGCCAACGCCTGGATGAAGCACCCGGTCGGCTACGAGGTCGTGGACGGCAAGGCCAGGATGACCGACCTGTGGGCGGTGCTGACCAACTCCACGGCGGTCGCGCAGGTGCCGCACGTCATCGGGGCCGCGTTCATCGTGGCGGGCGGGTTCGTGCTGGCGGTCAGCGGCTACTGGCTGCTGCGGACGCGCGCGCCGATGTGGCGCAGCGCCGCGCGCGGCGCGCTGGTCATGACGGCGATCGCGGGGGCGGTCGTCGCGGGCACCGGCGACATGTCGGCCAAGCTCATGTACGAGCAGCAGCCCATGAAACTGGCCGCGGCCGAGGGCCTGGAGCGCGACACCGCGGGCGCGGCCTTCTCCCTCGCGCCCGGCATCGAGATCCCCAAGGTGCTCAGCTTCCTGGCCACCAACGACCCCGACGCCACCGTCCAGGGCACCGAGGACCTGCAGAAGCGCTTCGAGCAGCAGTTCGGCCCCGGCGACTACCGGCCCGACCCGACGATCGTGTTCTGGTCGTTCCGCGTGATGATCGTGTTCGGCATGGCCACCGCGGGGCTCGCGCTGCTCGGCCTCTGGCTGACCCGGCGCAGGCGCGAGGTGCCGTCCTGGCTGGCGCGGGCGCTGCTGCTGGCGCTGCCCTTGCCGTTCGCGGCGGTGATCGCGGGCTGGCTGCTGAGCGAGATCGGCCGGCAGCCCTGGACGGTCGCCGGCGAGCTGCTGACCGCCTCAAGCGTCTCGCCCGGCGTGACCCTGGCCGAGGTCGCCATCTCGCTGACCGTCTTCACACTCCTGTACGGCGGCCTGGCCGTGGCCGAGGTCGTCCTGCTGGCCAAGCACGTGCGCAAGGGCGTCGAGGAGCGGCAGCCCGCTCCCGAGGCGCAGCCGCTCGAACCGTCGCTGATGTACTAGAGGGACCAGACCATGATCAACCTGTGGTTCGTCATCATCGCCTTCCTCTGGACCGGGTACTTCGTCCTCGAAGGCTTCGACTTCGGCGTCGGCCTGCTGGCGCCGCTCCTCAGCAGGAACGCCGCCGAGCAGCGCCAGAGCCTGCAGACCATCGGCCCGGTCTGGGACGGCAACGAGGTGTGGCTGATCACGGCCGTCGGCGCCATGTTCGCCGCCTTCCCCGCCTGGTACTCCGGCCTGTTCAGCGCGTTCTACCTGCCCGTCACGCTCATCCTGGTCGGCCTGATCGTGCGCGGCGTCGGGCTGGAGTGGCGCGGCAAGGTCGCCAACCCGATCTGGTGCGACCTCGGCATCCTGGTCGGCAGCGGCCTCCCGGCGTTCCTGTGGGGCGCGATCTTCGCCGACGTGCTGTTCGACAGCGGCCCGGCGGCCCTGCTCGGCGGCGCGTTCACGCTGACGCTCTGCGTGCTGCACGGCGCGGTCTTCCTCGCGCTGCGCACCACCGGCCCGGTGCGCCGCCGGGCCAGGACCGCCGCCATGGCCGCGGCGGCGGTGGCCATCCCGGTGGCCGTGCTGGCCCTTTCGAACCTGGGCTCGCTGCCCGCCCTGGCCGCCATGGCCGCGCTGGCCGCCGCGGCGGCGCTGATCTGGCGGCGCAGGGAGGGCTGGGCGTTCGGCGCGACCGCCGCCGGCATCGTGCTGGCCACGCTGGCGGTCTTCATGGAGCTGCGCGTCGCGCCGCTGCCCGAGCTGACCCTGGCGGCGGCCGCCTCGGGGCCGTACACGCTGACGATGCTGAGCTGGATCGGGCTGATCACGCTGCCGTTCGTGCTGGTCTACCAGGGCTGGACGTACTGGGTGTTCCGCAAGCGGGTCATGCTCGCGGCGGCGTAGGGCGCCTCAGCCGACCGTGCGCATCTGGTTCGTGCGGTGGTCCTTCAGGTGGAGGTCGCCGCCGAGCCGCTCCTTCAGCAGCTCCAGCACCTTGCGGCTGGACAGCACGGTCCACAGGTTGCCGACCAGGTGCGGGTTGTACTCGGGGGCGGCGTCCATCCAGGCGTCCTTGCCGGACTGGCTGGCGAACGTCGTGACGAAGAACTGGCCGTCGGCGGTCCGGCAGTAGCCCGTACGGATCTCGGCGGCGTCGACCTGCATGCGCGGCTTGCAGCCGACCTTGGCGGCGAGCTGCTCGACCGTCTGGGGCGCCGCCGCCCGCGGGGCGTTCCGGCCGGCCGCCGCCGGGCCGCCGGAGCCGCCGCCGGCGGAGCAGGCGGCGACCAGCCCGGCCAGCAGCGCGAGCACGGCCAGACGTGGAAGTGTCGTCATGTGCGGAGATACGCACGGCCCCCCGCGCCGGTTCAGCGCAGGACGACGCAGCCCCGGGCGCGCAGCAGATCGAGCACCGGCGGGTCGTCGTAGAGCTTGTTCCAGCGCAGGTCGAGCTTGCGCAGGCCGGTCAGCTCGGCGACCGCGGCGGGCAGCTCGCGCAGCCGGTTGTTGCGCAGGTCGAGATGGGTGAGGCCGGACGGCAGCGCGGGCAGCTCGCTCAGCTGGTTGTCGCGCAGGTCGAGCACGCGCAGCTCGGTCAGCGCCGCGAGGGCGGCGGGCAGCCGGGTCAGCCGGTTGCCCTGCAGGTGCAGCTCGCGCAGCCGGCCGAGCCCGCCGACGGTCTCCGGCAGCGTCTCCAGCCGGTTGTTGTACAGGCGCAGCTCCACCAGCGACGCCATCGACCCGAGCGCGTCCGGGAGCCTGGTCAGCCGGTTGTCGGTGAGGTTGAGGTAGGCCAGCCGGTCGAGGCGGCCGAGCGCGGCCGGGACGTCGGTGAACCCGTTGTCGCTCAGGTAGAGGTAGTCGGTGAGCGGCAGGTCGCCGACCTCGGGCGGGATCGAGGCGAGCCGGTTGTGGCCGAGGTCGAGCATGCGCAGCCGGGTCAGTCCGCCGATGGCCGCGGGGATCTCGGTGAGGGCGTTCTCGGCGAGGTTGAGGGATTCCAGCGCGGTCAGCTTCCACAGCCCGGCGGGCACGGAGGTCAGCCGGTTGCCGCCGAGCGTGAGGTGGCGCAGGCGCGGGCCGAGGTCGCCGGTCAGGCGCTCGATCCGGTTGCCGTAGAGGAAGAGGGTCTCCAGGCCGGGCGGGCAGTCGGGGACCTCGCTCAGCTCGTTGCCGTCGAGGTGCAGGGCGCGCAGCGCGGTCAGGCCGGACAGGCGGGGCAGCTCGCGCAGCCGGTTGCCGTCGAGCCGCAGCTCCTCCAGCGCGGCCAGCCCGGACACCCGGGCGGGCACGTGCGTGATCTCGTTCCAGGCCAGGTCGATCGTGCGCACGTCGGCGGGCACGTCGGGGAAGCGGGTCAGGCCGGCGCCGGGAGCGAGCATGGCGCCGATCATCGCATACGCAGCCCGAACAGGTCGGACGGCGAGATGGGCATGCGGTCGATCTCGATGCCCTCGGCGTCCTCGATCGCCGAGGCGATGACCGCCGACACCGGGATCACGCCGGCCTCGCCCGCGCCCTTGATGCCGAGCGGGTTGAGCGGCGAGGGCGTCTCCAGGTGGGCGGTCTCGATCGGGGGGATCTCGGTGGCGTACGGCATGAGGAAGTCCATGAACGAGGCGTTGACGAGCTGGCCGTGGACGTCGTACTCCATGCGCTCGTACAGGGCGCCGCCGATGCCCTGGGCCACTCCCCCGTGGATCTGGCCCTCCACGATCATCGGGTTGATCAGCCGGCCGCAGTCGTGCACGACGGCGTACCTGACGACCCTGATCTCGGCGGTGTCCGGGTCGGTCTCGACGATGGCCGCGTGCATGCCGGAGGCGAACGTGGACCGGATCGGCGAGTAGAACTCCCGCCCCTCCAGGCCCGGCTCGTCGCCCTCGGCCACCGGCGGGCGGGCCGGGTCGGCCGCGCCGGAGAACTGGGTCGCCCTGGCCGTCTCCTCGTCGAAGGCGTACCGCAGCGGGTTGGCCAGCACCGCCACCGTCGAGAGCGGGATCGCGGCGGTCGGCGCGCCCACGACGTGCACCAGGCCGTCGTCGATCTCCAGGTCGGCCGGGTCGGCCTCCAGGGCGTCGGCCGCGATGCGCAGCGCCTTCTCCTTGACCTTCCGGCAGGCCAGGGCGATGGCGTTGCCGCTCATGACGGCCGCGCGGGAGGCGAAGGTGCCCACCGCGTACCCGAACCTGCGGGTGTCGCCGGTGACCACGCTGACGCGTTCGATGGGCACGCCCAGCTCGGCGGCGGCGATCTGGGCGAAGGCGGTCTCGTGCCCCTGCCCCTGGGAGGTCAGGCCGGTCGAGACGTGCACCCGGCCGTCGGAGGTGATCTGCACGTGCCCGCCCTCGTACGGGCCGACGCCCGTGCCCTCGACGTAGCAGCCGATGCCGATCCCCCGGCCCGGACGCCGCTCGAAGGAGTCCCAGCCGATCAGCTCCTTGATCATGCGGAGCATCTCCGGGTAGTTCCCGCTGTCGTAGATGAGCGGGCGGCCGTCCTGGAACGTCATCCCCTGGTCGTAGGGGAACTCCTCGGGCCGGATGAAGTTGGCCGCGCGCACCTGCGTGCGGTCCTTGCCCAGGTAGCGGGCGATCTTGTCCATGGTCCGCTCCATGCAGAACACGCCCTGCGGCCGGCCGGCCCCCCGGTACGGCGTGACCTGCACGGTGTTGGTGTAGACCGCGGTGAACTCGACCCGGTAGGCCCCCGGCTTGTACGGCCCCAGCAACTGCGTGGAGGTGACGATGGGCACGATGATCCCGTACGGCGTGTAGGCGCCGTGGTCGTGCAGGATCGTCACGTCCAGGCCCAGGACGCGGCCGTCGTCGTCGAAGCCGACGCGTACGTGGTGGATCTGGGCGCGTTCGTGCGCGGAGGAGATGAAGTGCTCCCTGCGGTCCTCGGTCCACTTGATCTCGCGGCCGAGCGTCATCGCGGCCCACGGCACCAGGATCTCCTCCGGCCACGGGTGCACGATCTTGACGCCGAAGCCGCCGCCGACGTCCGGGGCGATCACCTCGACCTGCGGCAGCGGCAGCCCGAGCGCTGCGGCGACGGCCATGCGCACGCTGGTGGAGGTCTGGGTGCTGGAGTGGACCCGCAGGTCGCGGCCGTCCCAGCGGGCGTGCACGCCGCGGCCCTCCAGCGGCATGCTGGCGCTGCGCTCGATGTCGAGCCGGAAGGCCAGCGTGTGCGGCGCGCTCTCGACGGCCTCGCGCGCGCCCCTGCCGTCGGCCCCCGGCACCTCCTGGACGAGGTGCGCCCCCACGTTCCCCGGCACGTCCTCGTGCACGAGCTGGGCGCCCTGCACCGCCTCGGCCAGGCCGACGACCGGCTTGAGCGGCTCGTAGGCGACCTCGATGAGCGCGCAGGCGTCCTCGGCGGCGTACCGGTCGGCGGCCACGACCATGACCACGGGCTCGCCGACGTGCCGGACGACCTCCCTGGCCAGCGGGTACGCCGTGCGCCCGTGGGTGAGCGCCGGGTGCGGGATCAGCAGCGGCAGCGGCCGGCCCACCCGCTCGGGCAGGTCCTCCCAGGTGTAGATCGCGACCAGGCCCGGCACGTCGAGCGCGGCGGACACGTCGATGTCGCCGACGCGGGCGTGGGCGTGGGGTGACCGGACGAACGCGGCGGCGAGCGCGTCGCGGCCCAGGTCGTCGAGGAAGCGGCCCTGGCCGGTGAGCAGCCTCGGGTCCTCCCGCCGCCGCACCGGCTCGCCGAACATCCTGGTCGTCACGGTCCCTCCCGTCGCGGCCCGCCGGCCCGCGCGCCGCTCACGACTCCTCCGCCAGCAGCTCGGCGGCGCGGTGGACGGCCTTGACGATGTTCTGGTAGCCGGTGCACCGGCACAGGTTGCCGGACACGCCTTCGAGCACCTCCTCGTGGGTGGGCGCCGGGTTGTCGGCCAGCAGGGCGGTCACCGTGCACAGGAAGCCCGGCGTGCAGAAGCCGCACTGGAGGCCGTGGCACTCGGCGAAGGCCCGCTGCACCGGTGAGAGCCCGTCCGGGCCGGCCAGGCCCTCGACGGTGGTGATCTCGTGCCCGTCCACGGTGACCGCGAAGGTCAGGCACGACCGGACCGGCTCGCCGTCGAGCAGCACCGTGCAGCAGCCGCAGACGCCGTGCTCGCAGCCGACGTGCGTGCCGGTCAGGCCGAGGTCGTGGCGCAGGCAGTCGGACAGCAGGCGGCGTCCGGGGACGCTGACCCGCCTCGCCGTGCCGTTCACGGTCAGCGTGATCTCATGTTCCACCGGTCGCCGTCCCCTCCCGTGCCGCCTCGCGCAGGGCCCGTTCGGCCAGCACGCCCACCAGGTGCCGCCGGTAGGCGGCGGTGGCGTGGATGTCCCCTTCGGGGTCGGTCCCGTCCCGCACGGTCCGCGCGACGGCCGGCCAGTCGACGCTCGCGGCCGGCCGGTGGCCGCACGCGCCGGTCACGTCCATCAGGACGGGGACCGGGCCCACGCCGACGCAGGCGACCCTGGCCGCGGCGACGCGCAGGTCGTCGTCGAGCGTGACCACGGCGCAGACGCCGGCCAGGGCGTAGTCGCCGTGCCGCCGGGACACCTCCTCGAACGCCGTCCCGGCGCGCCCGCCGAGCGCCGGGAAGTAGGCCGACACGGCCAGCTCGTCCGGCCGGACGCCGGACTCCATGGGCCCGACGAAGAACTCCCGCGCCGGCACGTCCCGCTCGGCGACGCCCGCGGGGGTCCACCGGGCCAGCCGCACCGAGCCGCCCAGGACGGCCAGCACCGCGGGCAGCTCGGCGGCGGGATCGGCGTGCACCAGGCTCCCGACGACCGTGCCCCGGTTGCGGATCACGGGGTGGGCGACCAGCCGCAGCGCCTTCGTCAGCAGCGGGTGCGCGCCGGACCGGGCCACCCGCGAGTGCCGGGCCAGCGCGCCCACCCGCACCCCGTCGCCACCCGATTCCACCGTGTCCAGGGCGGTCAGGCGGTTGATGTCGACGATGTGCTCGGGCGCGGCCAGCCGCATGTTCAGCATGGGGATCAGGCTCTGGCCGCCGGCCAGCACCTTGCCGGGCACCTCGGCGAGCGTCCGCAGCGCCGCCTCCAGGTCGCGGGGGGCGTGGTGGGTGAACGGCGGCGGCTTCACCCGGCCTCGCCCGGGGCCGGTTTCCGGGCCGGTCCCGGTGAGCGCCCGGCTATGACGCGCAGCAGGTGGTAGCCGCCCACCACCACGACGGTGCCGAGCGCGATGCCCTCCAGGGAGAAGTCTCCGCCGATCATGTGCGTCACCGGTCCGATCGCCAGGATGATGCCCGCGCCGATCGGGACCATGTTCACCGGGTCGGCGAAATCCACCCGGTTCTCGATCCAGATCTTGGCGCCGAGTAGTCCGATCATGCCGTACAGGATGACGGTGACGCCGCCGAGCACGCCGCCCGGCGTGGCGGCGACCAGCGCCCCGAACTTCGGGCACAGGCCGAACAGGATCGCGATCAGGCCGGCGATGTAGTAGGCGGCCGTGGAGTAGACCTTGGTGGCCGCCATGACGCCGATGTTCTCGGCGTACGTAGTGGTGGGCGAGCCGCCGACGGCGCTGGTGACGACGGTGGCGGCGCCGTCGGCCATGATCGCCCGGCCGATGTAGGGGTCTACGTCGGTGCCGGTCATCTCGCCGACGGCCTTGACGTGGCCGACGTTCTCGGCGATGAGCGCGATCACCGCGGGCAGCACGAGCAGCACGGCGGAGAACCGGAAGTCGGGCGCGTGGAAGTCCGGCAGCCCGAACCAGTCGGCCCTGGCGACGGCGTCGAAGCTGACCCGGTCGTGCGGGAAGGCCGTGGCCACGCAGTACGTGCCCTCGGCCGGGCAGGCGGCGCCGGCCGCGTCGCGCAGGTTCTGGCCGGGCAGCACGGAGGTGACCGGCCCCGCCACCCGGTCCAGCACCCAGGACAGCGCGAACCCGGTGACCAGCCCGATGAGCACCCCGACGCGCCCGGCGAACCCCTTGAACGCCACGATCACCACGAACGTCACCAGCATCGTGATCAGCGCCACCCACTGGTCCTGCCCCCAGTAGACGTCCGCGACCACGTACGCCAGCCCGAACCCGATGAGCATCACCACCGCGCCGGTGACGACGGGCGGGAAGACCCGGTGGATGATCTGCACCCCGAGCACGTGCACGGCCAGCCCCGCCAGCGCCAGCACGAGCCCGGCGACCAGGATCGAGCCGGTCACGATGGCGTCGGCGACGCTCTGGTCGGTGCCGACCGCGGCCCTGATGGCGAACACGCCGCCGACGAACGACGCGCTGGTGCCCAGGTAGCTGGGCACCTTGCCCTTCACGATCAGCAGGAACATGATCGTCGCGACGCCGGACATCATCACGGCGACGTTCGGGTCGAGCCCCATCACCAGCGGGAACACGAACGTGGCGCCGAACATCGCGATCACGTGCTGGGCGCCGAAGCCGATCATGCGCGGCCAGCTCAGCCGCTCGTCGGGCCTGACCACCTCGCCGGGCGCCAGATGCCTGCCGTCACCGTGTCTGGTCCATCCGAAAACCATCTGCGCCCTCTCTTCCGGGCCGGCGACCGTGCCTTTGCGGGCACATTAGGACCGCTGGGATGCGGCTACACGGGCATGATCTGCCAAATATCCCGCGGTCACCAGAGCGAACCTCCGTACGGAGAAGTCGCCGGCCGGTCAGAGAGGGGGTTATCGGCCTGTTTCGGGCACCGGTTCGCGGCGCGTGGCGCGCAGCAGGTGGTAGCCGACGAGCAGCACGATCGTGCCGAGGGCGATGCCGCTGAGGGAGAACGTGCTGGTGATCGGGAACGCGACCGGCCCGATGGCGATGATGATGCCCGCGCCCACCGGGACCAGGTTGACCGGGTCGGACAGGTTCACCTTGTTCTCGATCCAGATGCGGGCGCCGAGCAGGCCGATCATGCCGTACAGGATGGTCGTGACGCCGCCGAGCACGCCGTCGGGGGTCGCGGCCACGAGCGCGCCGAACTTGGGGCACAGGCCGAACAGGATCGCGATGACCGCGGCGATGTAGTAGGCGGCCGTGGAGTAGACCTTGGTGGCCGCCATGACGCCGATGTTCTCGGCGTACGTGGTGGTGGCCGGGCCGCCGACCGAGGTGGCGACCACGGTGCCGACGCCGTCGGCCATGATGGCGCGGCCCATGTAGCCGTCGACGTCCGCGCCGGTCATCTCGCCGACGGCCTTGACGTGGCCGACGTTCTCGGCGATGAGCGCGATCACGACCGGCAGCACCAGCACGATCGCCGACACCTCGAACACCGGCCCGTGCAGCGACGGCAGGCCGATCCAGTCGGCGTCGGCGACGCCCTGGAGGTTGACGCGGAAGTGCTCGGTCACCTTGCCGGTGGCGTCGGGGGCCAGGATCTTGCCGCCCACCACGTCCCAGACCCACGACAGCACGAACCCGAAGACCAGGCCGAGCAGCACGCCGATGCGGCCGAGGAAGCCCTTGAAGACCCCGATGAACACGAACGTGGCCGCCATCGTGAGCAGCGCCACCCACGGGTCCTTGGGCCAGTAGACGTCGGCCGCGACGTAGGCCATGCCGAAGCCGATCAGCATCACCACGCCGCCGGTGACGATCGGCGGGAAGACGCGGTGGATGATCCGCACGCCGAGCAGGTGGATGGCCAGCCCGCAGCCGGCCAGCACGACGCCGACGGCCAGCAGCGCGCCGGTGACGGTCGCGTCGCCGCCCCCGGCCGCCCTGATCGCCACCACGGCCCCCACGAAGGACGCGCTCGACCCGACGTAGCTGGGGATCTTGCCCTTGACGATGAGCAGGAACAGGATCGTCGCGACGCCGGACATCATCACGGCCAGGTTCGCGTCGAGCCCCATGACCAGCGGGAACACGAACGTCGCGCCGAACATGGCGATGACGTGCTGGGCGCCGATGCCGACCATCCGGGGCCAGGAGAGCCGCTCGTCAGGCTTGACGACCTCTCCCGGCGTCAGATGCTTCCCGTCGCCGTGCAGCTTCCACCCGAACACCGCGAACCCACCTCAATCTTCCGCCTGACCAGCGGCGACGTCTTCCGAAGTATGTCGGAGAGCACAATAAGGGGTGTCGCGACCATCCGGATACGGCGGGCCGTTATTGCACGTGGATCGTGAACCCGTCGCCGCTCACCACCTGGCCGGTACGGATCTTCGCCGTCTTCCGCAGCTCGACCTCGCCGTCGACCTGGACCAGGCCCTCGGCGATGAGGTGTTTGGCCATGCCGCCGGTCTCGGTGACCCCGCAGTACTTCAGCAGGTCGCACAGCGGGATGTACTCGGAACGCAGTTCGAAATCCAGATCCACGAGCCCCAAGCCTAGATGCCGCGCATGCGCAGCACGTGCAGGGCCAGGGTCAGGTTGAGCCGCAGGTGGGGGTCGTCGGTGAAGTTGCCGAGCAGGCGTTCCAGCTTCCCGATCCGGTAGCGCAGCGTGTTGTAGTGGAAGTGCAGCCGGCGGGCGGTCTCGGCGACGTTGAGGTTGGTCTCCAGGAGCACCTGCAGCGTGCGCCGCAGGTCGGCGTTCTCGGCGTCCTCGTCCCAGGCCAGCGGGCCCAGCGTCTCGCGGACGAACGCGTGCAGCTCGCCGGTGTCGTTCACCAGCGACAGCAGCCGGTAGACGCCGAGCTGGTCGAAGTGCGCGACCGCGCCCGGCCCGTGCAGCTGCCGGCCCACCCGGGCCGCCTTCATCGCCTGCGCGTACGCCTCCGGCAGCGTCCCGGCCCCCGGGCTCGGCCGCGAGGTGCCGGTCGAGAACGTCGCGGGCGGCACGTCGGCGAACGCCGAGGCGGCGTCCTTGGCCACCCTGGCGGCGTCGAGCGAGGCGTCCACGACGGCGACGACCTCGTGCGAGAACCCGGCCACCGCGCCGCGCGGGTCGTGCCGCCGCACGGCCGCCGTCCAGCAGGACACCAGCCGGTCCTGGGCGCTGCGCTCGTCGCCGTCGGGGTCGAGCTCGGCCACCAGCACGATCACCGGCCGCGCCAGGTCCCAGCCGAACGCCCTGGCCCTGGCGTCGACCCGCTCGGGCGTGCCGGCCCGGCCGGTGAGCACGTCGCGCAGGAAGTCGGCCCGGTACTTGCTCTCGACCGCGTTGACCGCCTCCTGCCGGGTCACGACCAGCGCGGCGACGGTGGCGGCGCGTTCCAGGATGCCGATGTCGCTGTCCCGGATCGCGCCGGTGGCGCTGTAGGCGACGATCCGGCCGTGGTGGTGGCCGCCGGCCAGCACGGGGGCCGAGGCGAACGCCCTGCCACGGCCCGGCGTGTCGGCGGACCGCGCGGGCGGCGGGCCCTCACGGGAGATCGACTCGCGCAGGGCGGCGACGTGCTCGGCCGCCCCGGCGGTGGCCAGGACCCGGCCGGAGCCGTCCACGGCGGCCACGGCCACGTCGAGGAGCTGGGCCACCTCGGCGGCGACCTCGTTGAGCCCGCCGCCGGCCAGCACCACGTGGACCAGCGCCCGGTGCGCCTCCTCGGCGCGGGCCAGCACGGCGGCCTGGCGGTTGAGTATGTCGGTGAGCACCTGGTTGAGGATGTCGTCGAAGCCGACGTCGTTGGGCAGCAGGATCAGCGGGAAGCCGAGCCGGTCGGCCTGCTCGGTCATCTCGGCGGGCAGCTCGTCCACGTACCGGCCGAGCTTGATCGCCAGGGCGGCCAGGCCGCGTTCGTCCAGGTCGGCGACCAGGCGGCCGAGCGACTGCGGCGTGTTGCGCAGCGGGTAGCCGGTGGTCAGCAGCAGCTCGTGCGGCTTGACCCAGGCCAGGATGTCGGGCACCTCCATGACGTTGAGCCGCTGCACGATGCGCCCGAGCCCGCTCTCCCCCGCGATCAGCCTGGCCTCGGCCAGCGTCGAGACGCCGAGCACCTCCCCGACCGAGACGCCATGGATGATCGTTCCGGTGCTGGCCAGACGCACGGGGGGCTCCATGTGGTGATTGTGACTCCCCGGATGGTCTGTCAGGAAGAGCCAACCTTCCCGCTGACTGTTGGCAAATTTCTCCGTACGGAGGGTTCTCCGGCCGTTCTACGGTCAGGACCAGGGTCCGATGGGAGGTTCGGTGACCGTCAGTACTCATGCGCGGCGTGCCCGGGTCCGCGTGACGGGCGCGGCCAGCACCGCCGTGCGTCCCGTGCTGGAGGCCCCGCGCAGCCCGGCCCGGGTGCTCGCGGCGTTCTCCGCGGGGATATACCTGGAGGTCAGGACCGACTGCGAGCCTTCGGTGATCGCCCTCATCACCGGCGAGGCGGCCCGGCTGCCCAACTCGGTGTTGCTGGCCACGCCGCTGCCGAAGGTCACTGTGGGTGACGACGCCTCCGTCGGCGACCGCGGCATCGAGCTGGGCTCGCTGAGCCTCGGCGTGCGCCGCTGGTGGGACCCGGCTCCGGCGCTGGGCCCGGTCGACCCGCTGAGCCTGGCCGACGTCGTCCTGGACGGCCCCGGACGGCCCGGCCTGGCCGGGAACGACGCCGTCGAGCTGCTGGCGCGCAGTTGCGCGCAGGCCCGGCTGCTGGGCGCGGTGACGGCGGCGGAACGGCTCGTGGGGCTCGGTCCCGGGCTCACGCCGAGCGGCGACGACGTGCTGGCCGGGCTGCTGGTGACGCTGAGGCACCTCGGCACGGCGACCGGCACGCGGCGGGCGGTCTGGCTGGCCGACTGGCTGGCGGCGACCGTCACCTACGACGCGCGCACCCGTACGACGCCGATCTCGGCGACGTTGCTGCACTGCGCGGCCAGGGGCGAGGCCAGCCCTGAGGTGACCGGCGTGCTGCGCGGCATCGCGGGCAGGCAGGCGCTCGAACCGGCGCTGCGGCGGTTGCACCGGCTCGGCCACACCTCGGGCGCCGACCTCGCCCAGGGCATCTCGATCGGGCTGGCCTCGGTCCGGGCGTTGAGCGGGCGCCCGTGAGCGACGACCTGATCCAGCTGAGAAAAGGGACGTACCACGACTCCGTCACCTTGATGCGAATAAGTCGTGCGCTGACCGAAATGCCGGGCGTGGAGGTGGCGATGGTGGCCATGGCCACCGAGCTCAACCTCGCCATCGTCCGCGACCTCGGCTTCGAGCCCCCGCCCGCGGGCCCCGGCGACCTGCTCATCGCCCTGCGCGGCGCCGACCCCGCGCGGGCCGTCGAGGAGCTGGACGCCCGGCTGACCGCGCGGGCCGCCACCACCGCCGCCACCACCGCCACCAGGGCCGCCACAGAGTCCGGGGAGCAGCCGCCGCGCACCACCTGCTCGGCCGCCAGGACGCCGGCCGACCTGGTCCTGGTGTCCGTGCCCGGCGAGCACGCCTTCTGCGAGGCCCGCGACGCCGTCGAGGCCGGACTGCCGGTGATGATCTTCAGCGACGGCGTGCCACTGGCCCAGGAGCGGTGGCTCAAGGAGCTGGCCGAGGAGCGCGGCGTCCTGGTCATGGGGCCCGACTGCGGCACCGCCTCGATCGCGGGCGTCGGGCTCGGCTTCGCCAACGTGCTGCGGCCGGGGCCGGTCGGCCTGGTCGCCGCCTCCGGCACGGGCGCCCAGCAGGTGTCCTGCCTGCTCGACTGGGCGGAGGCCGGGATCAGCCACATCCTCGGCGTGGGCGGCAGGGACCTGTCGGCCGAGGTCGGCGGGCTGGCCACGATGCGCGCCCTGCGACTGCTCGACGACGATCCGGCCACCGAGCTGATCGTGCTGGTCGGCAAGCCGCCCGGCCCCGGCGTGGCGGGGGCCGTCCGGGAGGTGGCGGCCGGGCTGCGCACGCCGGTGGTGGAGGCGGTGCTGCCGGAGACCGACCTCACCGAGGCCGCCGGGCGGGCGCTGCGGGCGCTGGGCCGCGGCGTGCCCGGATGGCCGTCCTGGCCGGGGGCGCTGCGCGGGGAGCCGCGCAGTGTCAGGGGGTTGTACGCGGGCGGCACGCTGTGCGCGGAGGCCGCCGTCCTGGCCGGGCCCGGCGAGTTCACCGACTTCGGGGACGACGCCTACACCAGGGGACGGGCGCATCCGATGATCGATCCGACGCTGCGCCTGGAGGCCCTGTCGCGGGTCCGGGCGGACGAGGTGGTGCTCATGGACGTCGTCCTCGGCCACGCCGCCGACCCCGACCCGGCGGCCTCGCTCGCGCCGGCCGTCGCCCGTACGCCGGCCACCGTCGTGGTGGCGCTGGTCGGCAGCACGGGCGACCCCCAGGACCTGCACCGGCAGGCGGCGGCGCTGCGCGAGGCCGGGGCGGCCGTGTTCGTCTCCAACGCCGAGGCCGCCCGCCACGCCCGGAGCCTCCTGTGACCCCGCCCGCCGTGCCCCCGTTCGCCGTTCGTCGCCTTGCCGGGAGGGTGTCGTGAGCCTGTTGTCGGGGCCGCCGCGGGTGATCACCGTCGGCGCGGGGCTGCTCGACGAGGCGCTGGCGGCCCAGGCCGTGCCGACGACGCCGGTGGCCTGGCGGCCGCCGCTGCCCGGCACCGCCGACGCCCTGGCCAAGGTGCTGGCCGACCCGCGCAGGACGGCCGCCAACGAGCTGGCCGTGCGCAGGCTGACCAGCGCGCGGCCGTACCTGGTGGGGCTGCGGCGGGCCGCCGAGGTGCTGCCCGCGGGGACGTTCCTGCACGCCGGGCCGCCGATCGAGTGGGACCGCGCCTCGGGCCCGATGCGCGGCGCGCTGATCGGCGCGATGTTGCTGGAGGGCCTGGCGGGCGACGAGCGGGAGGCCGAGGCCGGGCTGGCGGCGGGCGCGGTCGCGCTGCGGCCCTGCCACGAGCACGCCACGGTGGGCCCGATGGCGGGCGTGGTGAGCCCGTCGATGTGGCTGCTGGAGGTACGCGACGAGGAGCACGGCGGCACCGCCTACTGCTCGCTCAACGAGGGCCTGGGCAAGGTGCTCAGGTACGGCGCGTACGGCCCCGAGGTGCTCGACCGGCTGCGCTGGATGGACGAGGTGCTCGGCCCGGTCCTCGCCGCGACGCTGGCCCGTACCGGCCCGATCGACCTGCGCTCGCTGATCGCGCAGGCCCTGCAGATGGGCGACGAGCTGCACAACCGCAACCGCGCGGCCACCTCGCTGCTGCTGCGCGAGCTGGCCCCGGCCCTGGTGGAGGCCGCGCCCGCGCAGGCGGCGCAGGTGCTGCGCTTCGTCAACGGCAACGACCACTTCTTCCTCAACGCGGGCATGGCCGCGGGCAAGGTGAGCACGGACGCCGCCCGCGACATCCCCGGCTCCTCGCTGGTCGTGGCCATGGCCAGGAACGGCACCGACTTCGGCGTGCAGGTCTCCGGGCTGGGCGGACGCTGGTTCACCGGCCCGGCCGGGGTGCCGGACGGCCTCTACCTCGGCGCGTACGGCCCCCAGGACGCCAATCCCGACATCGGCGACTCCACGATCACCGAGACCTCGGGGCTGGGCGGCTTCGCGATGGCCGCCGCGCCCGCGATCGTGCGCTTCGTCGGCGGCGAGGTGGCCGACGCGGTCCGGGCCACCCGCTCGATGTACGAGATCACGCTCGCCGAGCATCCCGCGTACCAGATTCCCGGGCTCGGATTCCGCGGCACGCCCGTCGGCATCGACGTGACGCTCGTCGCCAGGACGGGCATTCTGCCGGTCGTCAACACCGGCATCGCGGGGCGCGTGGCGGGCACCGGCCAGGTCGGCGCGGGGCTGGTGGAGCCGCCCGCACAGGCGTTCACCAGCGCGTTGATCGCACTCGCCGCTGAGTAAGTGATCAGTTTGAAAAGCCGTATATCTGCAGGTCAGAGCGGCTGTAAAGGGTCTTCGCCTTCCATTACCGATTTTCCGCCGATATCGTGGCGAACCTCATAATCTGCAAGTAGCGCATGGCGCACGGTGGCGCGTACGGCGATCCACCGCACGAAGCGGTCACGCTCTGATGTGACGGATGAGGCTGAATGGGGGCGGCAAGATGGCAGCCGACCGCTTGCTCGGCGGGCCCGGCCCGGACCAGGGTGCGCCGGGGGGTGACCCGCAGAGCCAGGGGCGTCTGGTCGGCAGGCGTTACCGGTTGATGTCGCCGGTCGGCCGGGGCGGCATGGGCATGGTGTGGCACGCCCACGACGTGCTGCTCGACCGGGACGTCGCGGTCAAGGAGCTGATCCTGCCGTACGGGCTGGATCAGGCGGGCAAGCAGATGGCCCACCGGCGCATGCTGCGCGAGGCCAGGTCGGCGGCCCGGCTGACGCATCCGGGCATCGTCACCGTCCACGACGTCGTCGAGGAGGACGGCCGGCCGTGGATCGTGATGGAGCTGGTCCGCGCCTGGTCGCTGGAGCAGGCCGTGCGGCAGAGCGGCCCGCTGCCGGTGATCCAGGCCGCCGAGATCGGCATCCGCGTGCTCGACGCGCTCCGGCACGCGCACGCGGCCGGCATCCTGCACCGCGACATCAAGCCGGGCAACGTGCTGCTGACCTCCGACCGCGTGGTGCTGACCGACTTCGGCATCGCCGCCATCGAGGGCGACGTGACGATCACGCAGACCGGGCTGCTCATGGGCTCGCCCGCGTACGTGCCGCCGGAGCGGCTGTCCGGGCAGCCGATCGGGCAGGCCGCCGACCTGTGGTCCTTCGGCGCGACCCTGTACGCGGCCGTGGAGGGGCGGCCGCCGTACGAAGGGCCGGACGCGATCGCGGTGCTGGGCGCGGTGCTCACCCAGGAGCCGATCAGGCCGCAGCGGGCCGGGGCGCTGCTGCCGGTGATCGAGGGCCTGCTGCGCAAGAACCCGGCCGAGCGGCTCACCGCGGAGCAGGTCGCCGACCTGCTGGAAGCGGTGCTGCGCGCCCACGGCTCGGCCCGTCCGCGCCCGCCCGAGACGCTGCCGGCCGAGTCGGACCCGACGCCGCTGGGGATGTTGCCGCCGCTGGAGCACCCGTCCGGGCCGATGCCCTCGCGCATCGTGGAGACCCCTTCGGGGCCGGTGCGGGTGCCGTACGACCCGCTGGCCGGCCCGGCGGGCGGGTACGCGATGCCGCCCTACGACGGCCTGTCGAGCCCGTCGGGCAGCCATCGCACCGACCGGCTGCCGTCCCCGGCCGGCGGCTTCGACGCCTTCGGCGGCCCGTCCGGCCCGCACCGGATGGAACCGCCCGCCGCGGACCTCGACGACCTCGACGACCTCGGCGCGCCCGTCCCGCCCGCGCCGCAGCCGATCCTGCCGCTGACGACGGACAGCAGGGCGGCCGCCGTCCCGGCCCCGTGGCCGCTGGCCTCGGCCGACGAACTGCGCGAGCACTCGCGTGACCTGTCGCACGACATCAGCCACAGCCGCCTGGCGACCCTGCCCGGCTCCGGCGCCGGGTCGCGCTCCGGCCCGTCGGGCACCGGCGCCACCCGGACCGGTTCCTCGCGCACCGGCTCCACCCGGACCGGGCCGGCGCGCAGCGGCCCCTCGCGCGGCGGTTCTTCGCGGGCGGGCACCAGCCGCCGCAGGGTCCAGGAGGGCGACGGCCCCTGGATGCGCGGCGGCCGGCCCACGCCGTTGCTGATCGCCGGTGCGGTCGCGGGCGTGGCCGTGGTGATCGGCGCGATCGTGGTTATCCTGTCCGGCGGCCCGCCGCAGGTCTCGCCCGGCACGCAGTCGACCGCCGCCACCAGCCAGGCGCCGCGCAGGACCGGGCCGTCGCCGGTGCCCGACGGCTACAAGGAGCACACCCCGCCCGGCTTCGCGGCGGCGGTCCCGGACGGCTGGAAGCTGGCCGCCTCGGGGGACGCGGCCACCTTCACCGGCCCCAAGGACTCCGGCACCCGGATCGTCGTCGAGCAGGCCGCCCCGCAGGCGGACGGGCTCGCCGAGCTGAGCCGGCGCGAGGCCGACGGCGGCGTGGAGGGCTACATCCAGGTGCAGCTCCAGGCCACCGACTACCGCGGCTGGAAGGCCGCCGACTGGGAGTACACCTACACCTCCAAAGAGGGCGTCCCGATGCACGCCCTGACCCGGTACGTCACGCTCGACGACAAGACCGCCTTCACGATCTCGTTCGACATGCCCGAGCTGAAGTGGGACGACCAGGCCGAGGTCCGCAAGACGTTCCTGGACACCTTCCGCCAGACCACCTGACCCATATTGCACTGATCATTCCAAAACGTGCTAGCGTGCTCGTCATGGCACGACCACGGACGTTCGAGGAGGACCGCGCCGTCGAGGCCGCCATGCGCGCGTTCTGGGACGCGGGCTACGAAGGCACCTCGACCCAGGACCTGTGCGAGGCCACCGGTCTCGGCCGCAGCAGCATCTACAACACCTTCGCGAACAAGCGCGACCTCTACGAGCGGGCCCTGCGCCGCTACCAGGAGCAGCGCACGTCCGCGCTGATCGAGCTCATGGCCTCCGACCGGCCCGCCGTGGAGAAGATCAGGACCGTGCTGTGGCAGGCGGTCGACCCCGAGGCCGGCGACCCGGCCGGCTGCCTGGTGGTCAACGCCCTGGTGGAGCTGGCTCCGCACGACCCGGAGATCGCCGTCCTGCTGCGCCGCGACGGCGAGCGGCGGGTGGAGGCGATGCGCGGCGCGATCGAGCGCGGGCAGGCCCTCGGCGAGATCGGCGCGGACAAGGACGCGCTGGCGCTCGCGCACTTCGTCGTGGCCACGGTCAGCGGCCTGCGCGTCGCGGCCCGGGGCGGGGCGGGCCGGGCGGTGCTCGAATCCATCGCGACGACGGCGCTGACCGCTTTCTGACCTTTCCTGCGCCTCCATCTATTTTCGTGCCCGAATTTTGTACTGAGCGTTCTAAAATTGAAGGAGTTCTCATGCCGTTGGCGGTGTTCATCCTGGGGCTGGCGATCTTCGCCCAGGGCACCTCGGAGCTCATGCTGGCCGGACTGCTGCCGGAGATGGCAGCCGACCTCGGCGTGTCCGTCCCCGACGCGGGGCTGCTGATCTCGGCGTTCGCGATCGGGATGCTGGTGGGGGCGCCGGTGCTGGCCGTCGTGACGATGCGCTGGCCGCGCCGGACGGCGCTGCTGACGTTCATGGCGGTCTTCGCGCTGACCCACGTCGCCGGGGCCCTGACCACCAGCTACGGCCTGCTGTTCGCCACCCGCGTGGCGGGCGCCTTCGTCTACGCCGGGTTCTGGGCGGTCGCGGCGTCCACGGCGGTCGGCCTGGTGCCGCCGAACGCCCGGGGGAAGGCGATGAGCATCGTGGCGGGCGGGCTGACCGTGGCCACCGTCGTCGGGCTGTCCCTCGGCACGGTCATCGGCCAGCACCTCGGCTGGCGCGCCGCGTTCTGGGCCGTGGCCGCACTGTCGGCGCTGGCGGCCCTGGGCGTGCTGGCCACGATCCCCGGCGGCCGTCCCGAGCGGGAGGCCGCGCCGGGCGTCGCCGAGCAGCTGCGCTCGATGCTGAGCCCGCGCCTGTGGCTCGCCTTCGCCACCACCGCCCTGGCGACCGGCGGCCTGCTGGTCTCCTTCAGCTACCTGAGCGCGATGCTCGTGGACACGACCGGCCTGCGGGCCGCCTGGGTGCCCGCCGTCCTGGCGCTGTACGGCGTCGGCGCGGTGATCGGCATCACGATCGGCGGGCGCACCGCCGACACGCGCCCCTTCGCGACCCTGTACGCGGGCATCGCCGGGCTGGTCGTGACCTCGGTCCTGCTGGCTCTGGCCGCGCCGGTCGCGGTGCTGGCCGTGCCGCTGGTCCTGCTGCTCGGCGGGTTCGGCTTCGCCACCAACCCGACGCTGAACACCCGCGTCTTCACCCTGGCCAAGGACGCCCCCACGATGGCCGCCGCGATGAACGTCTGCGCCTTCAACGTCGGCATCACCGTCGGCCCGTGGCTCGGCGGGCTGGCGATCGGGGCGGGCGCCGGATACCCGTCCGTCGGCTGGATCGGCGCCGTGCTCGGCGCGGCGGCGCTGGGCGTGGTGGCCCTGTCGGCCCGTCCGGGCCGGGAGCCGGTCGCCGCGGCCCACCGGGCCGAAGCCGTCCCGAGGGCGTGAGGTACGGTCCTGCCCATGGAACTGGCGAGCATCCACTTCTATCCCGTCAAGTCCACCGCCGGGCACGACGTCCATGAGGCCGAAGTGCAGCCGTGGGGGCTGGCCGGCGACCGGCGTTACCTGGTGACCGACGGCCAGGGCGGCATGCTGACCGCCCGCGAGCACCCCAGGCTGCTGGCCTGCGTGGCCCAGCTCGACGGCGACACCCTCACCCTGACCGGCCCGCACGCGCCCCCGCTGCGGGTCACCCCGACTTCCGCCATGACCACCGTGGACGTCTGGCGCACGCCCGTCGAGCTCACCGACTGCGGCGACGACGCGGCACGCTGGCTGTCGGACCTGATCGGCCGCCCGGCGCGGCTGGCCTGGCTCGACGACCCGGCCCGGCGTCCCGTCAACCCGGAGTACGGCCTGCCCGGCGACCGGGTGAGCCTGGCCGACGGCTACCCCCTGCTGCTGACCACGACCGCCTCACTCGGCCGGCTCAACGACTGGATCGCCGAGACGGCGGCCGAACGCGGCGAGGAGGTCCCCGAGCCGCTGCCCATGCACCGCTTCCGGCCCAGCGTGGTGATCGACGGCGTGGAGCGGCCGTTCGCCGAGGACGAGTGGAAGCGGCTGCGCATCGGCACGGTCGCCTTCCGGGTGACCAAGGGCTGCGACCGCTGCGTGCTGACCACGATCGACACCGCGACGTACACCAAGGGCAAGGAGCCCATCAGGACGCTGTCCCGCCACCGCAAGTGGGACGGCAAGGTCTGGTTCGGCATCAACCTGATCCCGGACGCCCCCGGCACGATCACCGTGGGGGATTCCGTCACCATCCTCTGAAAAGGGCACCTTTCCCAATAGAAATGGATGCCTGTCCTCTTTGGGGGGATGTCGGGGGCTATGCGAGACTTCACAGGTGACCAGCGCCCCCACGAAACCCCCCGTCTCCCTGCCTGACCTCGTCAGCGTCCAGCGCCGAACCCTGGTCGTCCTGTCCGCCGCGCAGATCGTCGGCGGCGTCGGGGTGGCCGTCGGCCTGGCGCTCAGCTCGGTGGTCGTGGACGAGCTGTCCGGCTCGACCGTGATCAGCGGGTTCGCCGGAACCGCGACCGTGCTCGGGGCGGCGCTGCTCGCGCTGCCGACCGCGCGGCTGTCGAGCCTGGGGGGCCGCCGGGTGGGCCTGTCGCTGACCTACCTGGCGGCGCTGGCGGGCTGCGCGCTCTCGGTGGCCGCGATCAGCCTGGGCAACTGGCCGCTGCTGCTGGCCGGGCTGGTGCTGGTCGGCGGCGGCAGCGCGGGCAGCCTGGCGGCCCGCTACTCGGCCACCGACCTGTCGCCCAAGGGCCACTCGGCCCGGCATCTGTCGCTGGTGGTGTGGGCCTCGACCGTCGGCTCGGTCGCCGGGCCCAACCTGGCCGAGCCCGCCGACCGGATCGGGATCGAGGCCGGGCTGGCGGCCAAGGCGGGGCCGTTCGCGTTCGCGGCGCTGGCGTTCGCCGTGGCGCTCGTGATCATCATCGGCGGCCTGCGCCCGGACCCGCTCAAGCTGGCCCGCGCGCTGGACGGCGCCCCCGAGCCCGGCCCCGGCCGCCACCGCACGATCAGGACGGGCCTGCGCACGCTGCGCGAGACCCCCATGGCCCGCCGCGCGCTCGTCATGATCGCGGTGGCCCACACCGCGATGGTCTCGATCATGTCGATGACGCCCGTGAAGCTCCACCACGACGGCTCGAACCTGAACGTCATCGGCCTGGTGATCAGCCTGCACATCGCCGGCATGTACATGTTCTCGCCGGTCGTCGGCTGGCTGGCCGACCGGGCGGGCAAGGTGCCGGTTTTGGTGCTCGGTTCGGTGCTGCTGCTGGCCGCGGCCGTCCTGGCGGGCACCGCGGGGCACCGGGTGTGGCAGGTGACGACGGCCCTGGTCGTGCTCGGGCTCGGCTGGTCGTGCGGGCTGGTCGCCGGGTCGGCGCTGGTCACCGAGTCGGTGCCGATCGACCGCCGGCCCGCCGTGCAGGGCCTGTCCGACCTGCTGATGAACGTCTGCGGCGCCACCGGGACGATCATCGCGGGCGCCATCGTGGGCATCCTGTCCTACGGCGTGCTCGGCCTGGTCGTCGGCGTCATGGTCACGCTGGCCGGGCTCTGGCTGGTCTCGGCCCGGTACCGCGACAGACCGGCCTGAACGGTCACTTGGCGTCGGCGTAGCACCCGACGGCCACCGTCTCCATGGGGAAGCGCACCGGGGTCGAGCCGAACAGCAGCCTGCTCGCCTCCGCGGCCGCCGCCGTCACCGCCGCGGTGACCTCCTCGGCCTGCTCCAGCGGGCAGTGCACCATGACCTCGTCGTGCTGGAAGAACACCAGCCTGGCGGGCTCGGGCAGCAGCCCGCGCAGCACCGCCAGCAGCGCCAGGGCCCATTCGGCGGCCGTGCCCTGCACCACGAAGTTCCTGGTGAACCTGCCCCGGTCGCGGGCCGCCCGGCCGCCCTCCGGGCCGGACACCAGCTCCTTCCACCGCCCGGACGGCGGCGGGCTGGTCCGCCCGAGCCACGACCGCACCAGCCGCCCCTCCTCCCCGGCCTTGGCCGCGTCCTCCACGAACTGGTACGCCTTGGGGAAGCGCTGGCGCATGACGGCCAGCAGCTTGGAGGCGTCGCCGCTGGTGCCGCCGTACATGGCGGACAGCATGGCGATCTTGGCATTCCCGCGCTCGCCGCCGAACGACTGGGCCAGCGCCGAGTACAGGTCGATCTCCCCCGCCGCCCTGGCCAGCCCGCCGTCGCCGGCCATCGCGGCCAGCACCCTCGGCTCCAGCTGGGCCGCGTCGGCGACGACCAGCGTCCATCCCGCGTCGGCCACCACGACCCGGCGCATCACCTTGGGGATCTGCAGCGCGCCGCCGCCGCTGGTCGCCCACCGGCCGGACACCACGCCGCCGACGACGTACTCGGGGCGGAAGCGCCCGCCGCGCACCCACTGGTCGGCCCACACCCAGCCGTGGAAGCTGTAGAGCCGGGCCAGCTCCTTGTAGGCCAGCAGCGGCGCGACGGCGGGATGGTCGATCTTCTTCAGCTCCCACGACCGGGTCGTCTTCAGCGCCACCCCCGCCCCCTTGAACGCCTTGACCAGCTGCTGCACCGAGTCGGGGTTGACCGGCCGCCCGAAGGCCGCCGCCACCTCGTCGGCCAGCGCCTGCAGCTTGGCCGGGCGCATGCCGTGCACGGGCCGCGGGCCGAGCAGGTCGGTGAGCAGCGCGTCGTGCACGTCCAGGCGCCAGGGCATGCCCTCGTGCGACATCTCGGCCGCGACCAGCGCGCCCGCGGACTCGGCGGCGACCAGCAGCCGGAAGCGGCCGGGCTCGGGCAGCGCCTCGATCCGGCGGAGCTGGTCGGCCAGCACCTCGGCCACCGCCTCGGCCCCCAGCGGCTCCGGCGCGAACAACGTGCCGGGCACGCTCGGCTGGTCGTCGGGCACCGGCAGGCCGTGCAGCCGGGCGTGGGCGGCCCGCGCCGAGCGCGGCTCGCCGTAGCGGCCCTCGTGGGCGAGCAGCAACCCCTCGGTGAGCGCGAGGTCGTGGCAGCGCGCGACCCGCACGCCCCGCTCCAGCAGCTGAGGGTACGTCTCCCGGGTGTCGGCCCAGACCCACCGCGGCCCGCCCCCGGACTCCAGCTCCCGCACCGCGGACGCCGGGTCGGCCGCGCGCCGGGGCGTTCCTCCGACGGGGAGCACTGTCTCCCCCGCTACCACGACATACACGCACATAAGGGTGCCAAACGGCTACGACAAATCGATGTGCACCTCGTCCTCCAGCGGCGGCCGGAGCTCCTGCTCCAGGCAGCCGGTGGCGGCGAAACAGCGCAGGGTCAGCCGGTCGGGCGTGACCGACGCGTGCAGGAACTGCTTGAAGAACGGCGGCTGGTCCCAGTCGGACAGCTCCGACAGGAAGCGGTGGAACACCTTGTCCACCGGCAGCCTGAACGGCCACGGCCAGGCCCCGAGCAGCCGCGCCGCCCAGCGCATCCGCCGGGTCACCGTGACCGCGCCCTCGACCGGCCGGGCCGGCCGGTTGCCGATCTGGCTGGACATGATGCACACCGCCTCGTCGGGGGTGAGGCAGAGCCACTTCATCCGCAGGCGGCGGGCGTAGAGCTGGCTGTAGAAGGACAGCGAGTCGCCGCGCAGCGGGTAGCACTTGAAGTCGTCCTCGGCCACGCCGGCGACGTCCACCCTGCCGATGATGTGGGTGGCGTGCATGAAGGCGCCGCCGCCGCCCGTCACGATGTACTGGATCACCCGGTCGCCCACCTTGACCGGATAGCGCTGGTAGTTGTGCACGTCTCCGCCGATGGCCGCGACGTACCGGTGGGCCGGGTCGCGCACGATGTCATCGATCGTGCCGCCTTCCTCCAGCGGTGACGGCTTGTGCACGTTGCCGGTGTAGATGGGCTTCCCGGTCACCAGGATCTTCGGCCGCGGGTCGAGCGAGACGCGGCGCAGCCAGGCCGTCTGGGCCTTGTCGATCACGTTCTTGATGCCGGTGTCCACGCCCACGACCAGCAGGCTGTCGCTCTCGATCGCCCAGTACGGCGCCGGCTGCGCGGCCTGCTGGGCCGGCCGTCCCCGGAGCTCGCGCGCCTCGGCCAGCCTGCCCTCGTCGATCGTCTCCGGCTTGCGCCACAGCAGCCCGCGCAGCCCGCGGTCCGGCGTCGGCTTGAGCGGCGGGGCGTCGCAGAAGACCCGCATGAAGCCGCCGAGCCCGTCGTACCAGTCGTGGTTGCCGGGGATCGCGTAGATCGGCGCCTGGTAGTCCTTGTACGGGCGGAAGAACTTGTTCCCGTACTCGTTGCCCGACCCCGTCGGGTAGATGACGTCGCTGGCGATGACCGCGAACGAGGTGTCCTGCCCGAGCTTCAGCATCCCGGGGACGACGGCGTACTGGGAGGCGTCGCCCTCGCCGGTGTCGCCCAGAATCAGGAAATTGAAATTTCCCCCGACGCCGGGCTTGATGCGAAATTCCGGATCTATCCCGCGGGCTTCCTGAGCCGCGATCCACCGTTTCCGCACCTCCCCCGAAGGATCACCGAACAAGGTCGCCAGGATCTCGTTCCTGGACAACCAGAGCGTGCCTAAATTCAGCCAGGTGAATCCACCCTTGTCCGGTCTGAGCTGGGCGAACGTCCCCGGTTCGGCGCAGGCCCAGCCGGCCCCCGCCTTCGACACCCGTGACGAATGCTGCTTCCCGCGCTCGGCCGCGACTTCCACCATGACCACATCTTTACCGGCATCCACCATTCGCGCACACTCCACGCTCCGTACTCCCGGAAACACAGATGGTGCGGCATGGTGTAACCTCACGTCCCCAAGCAAGCCCTTGGGACGCGGAGGTGGGCTCCCATGAACCGGAACGGCCCGGACGACGCGACCCGGATGGGCAGTCCCGACGCGGCGGCCGTGCAGGCGTTACTCGCCTACGCCCTCACCCTCCCCCGCCGGGGCGGCCGGGGCGTCGACCGGGCGCTCGAGGCCGTCGCCCAGAGCCGGGCGTTGACCGCCCGCTCCCCCGCCGAGCACACCGGCCTGCTGGCCCACTGCCTGCGCACCACGGCCAGGATGCTGCTCGACCGCTCCCGCGCCACCGAGGCGCTGCCCATGGCGCAGGAGGCGGTGGCGCTCAGCCGCGGGCTGGACGGCGGCCACCTCGCGGTCTCCCTCTACCGGCTGGCCGAGGCGTACGAGGCCCTCCACCGCTACAGCGACGCCGCCGAGACGCTGGCGGAGGCCGATCAGATCCCCGGCGGCGACTGAGGGACCAGCACCCCCGGGTTGAGGATCCCCGCCGGGTCCAGCCGGTCCTTGACGGCCTGGAGCACGCCCACGCCCAGCGGGCCCAGCTCCGCGCCGTAGGCGTCCCGGTGGTCGCGGCCCACCCCGTGGTGGTGCGAGATCGTCCCGCCGGCCTCGACGATCGCCGTGTTCACCGCCTCCTTGGCCCGCTCCCACTGCTCGACCGGGTCGCCCTGCTGCGGGGTCACGACGGTGAAGTACAGCGAGGCGCCGGTCTCGTACACGTGCGAGACGTGGCACATGACCAGCGGCGAGCCGAGCGCGCCGAGCAGGGCCAGCCGGACGGCGTCGTACAGGCGCGGCAGGTTCGACCAGAACCCGGCCGTCTCCAGGGTCTCCACGGTGGCGCCCGCGCCGAGCAGCGAGTCGCGCAGGTACGGCGCGGAGAAGCGGCCGTGCTCCCACGCCTGGCCGGGCTCGGGCCCGAGCGGCTCGCCGCCGTGCCGGGCCAGGACCGCGGCGGCCGCGGCGTGCCGGTGGCCGATCCAGTCGCCCTCGACGCCGAGGATCACCAGGCAGCCGGAACCGCCGCCGCCGATCGCGTCCGGCCGGGCCAGCCCGATCATGGTCTCGGTCTCGTCGGAGAGCCGCAGCACGGTGGGAAGCGGGCCTTCCTGGGCGAGGGCCCGCACGGCGGCCGTCCCCGCTCGGAACGACTCGAACCGCCAGCCCTCATAACGGCGCTCGGCCGGCCGCCTGCGCACCCGCAGGCGCAGCGACGTGATGACGCCGAACGCCCCCTCCGAGCCCAGGACGAGCTGGCGCAGGTCGGGCCCGGCCGCGGACTTGGGCGCGCGGCCCAGCTCCAGCGTCCCGGACGGCGTCGCCAGGGTGAGGCCGACGACCATGTCGTCGAAGCGCCCGTACCCGGCCGAGGCCTGGCCGCTGGAGCGGGCCGCGGCGAAGCCGCCGAGCGTGGCGTACTCGAAGGACTGGGGGAAGTGCCCCAGCGTGAGGCCGTGCTCGGCGAGCAGCCGCTCGGCCTCGGGGGCGCGCACGCCCGGCTCGAAGTCGGCCACCATCGACTCGGCGTCGACCGAGCGCAGCCGGTCGAGCCGGCCCAGGTCGAGCGCGATCACGCCGGTGAAGCCGGCCCGCGCGGCCACGAGCCCGCCGACGACGGAGGTGCCGCCGCCGAACGGCACGACCGCGACCCGCTCGGCCGCGCACAGCCGCAGCAGCTCCTCCACCTCCTCGTGCGAGCCGGGCAGCACGACCGCGTCGGGGGCGTCGGAGCCGTCTCCCGCGCGCATCCGCAGCAGGTCGGGCGTGGACTTGCCGCGCGTGTGCCGCAGCCTGGCCTCGTGGGAGGTCAGCACGTGCGCGGGCCCGGTGACGGCCGCGAGCGCGGCCAGCACCGGCTCGGGCAGCGCGACCGGCGGCAGCCGGACCTCCTCGATGGCGGCGGCCGGGGTCTCGGGCGCGCGCACGCCGAGCAGGTCGTGCAGCAGCTTGCGGATCTGTTCGGGCAGCTCGCGGGCCTTGGCGGGGTCGCCCCAGCCACACCAGAGCATGGGTTCACCGGTCACGCATACACTGTGACACATGACGTCGAACCGTCACAATGAGGGTGTGCTGGACGCGGCCCGCGCGTGCGTGCTGGCCTACGGCGTGCGCAGGACCACGCTCACGGACGTGGCCAGGCGGGCGGGCGTGTCGCGGATGACGATCTACCGCCGCTGGCCGGACGTGCGCTCGCTGGTCGCCGACCTGATGACGCGGGAGTGGGTCGCGGTCGTGTCGCGACTCGACCTGTCCGATCCGGTGCCCGCGATCGTGGCGGGCGTACGGGGGCTGCGCGGGCACCCGCTCTGGCGCAAGATCGTGGAGGCGGACCCCGAGCTGCTGCTGCCGTACCTGCTGGACCGGCGGGGGGCCAGCCACGAGGCGGTGCTGGCCCTGCTGGAGCCGGCCGTCGGCGGGCCGGCCAGGGCGCGGGCCGTGCTGCTGGTCGCCCAGTCGTTCCTGCTGTCGGCCCCCACGATGCTCGACCCCGTGACGCTCGACGACCTGGACGCCGAACTCGCCGCCCTGCTGGAGGCCTACCTTGGATAGCTCGCTGAACGCCCGCAGAAGGACGTACGAACTGGGCGTGGTCGCCGACGGGCGGCTGGACGTGCTGGTGGTGGGGCTCGGCGCGACGGGAGCCGGCGCGGCCCTCGACGCCGCCTCCCGCGGGTTGAGCGTAGCGGCGGTCGACGCGCACGACCTGGCCTTCGGCACGTCGAGGTGGAGCTCCAAGATGGTCCACGGCGGGCTGCGCTACCTGGCCAAGGGGCAGGTGGACGTGGCCTACGAGAGCGCGGTCGAGCGCGGCATCCTGCTCAGGACGACGGCTCCGCACCTGGTCAAGGCCCATCCGTACCTGCTGCCGCTGACGCCGGCGGTCTCCCCGCGGCAGGCCGCCCTGGTGATGACCGGCTACCGGCTCGGCGACGGGCTGCGGACCG
The DNA here is from genome assembly GCF_053601695.1 of Nonomuraea sp. NPDC004702. Taxonomy (NCBI): domain Bacteria; kingdom Bacillati; phylum Actinomycetota; class Actinomycetes; order Streptosporangiales; family Streptosporangiaceae; genus Nonomuraea; species Nonomuraea sp. NPDC004702. The sequence goes on along the minus strand of NZ_JBSGCE010000006.1, from coordinate 148,650 downwards.
CCGCGCGCACGCCGCGCCGCCTGCTGCCCGGCCCCACGCGGCTCGGCGCGGCGCGCGCCCACACGCTCGCGCCGGTGCTGGCGCGCGACGGCCTGCGCGGCGGCCTGCTGTCGTGGGACGGCCGGCTGCTCGACGACGCCCGCCTGGTCGTGGCGCTGGCCAGGACCGCCGCCGGGCACGGCGCCCGCGTCCTGACCCGCTGCCGCGCCCTGCGGCTCACGGACGAGGGCGCCGAGATGCGCGACGAGCTGACCGGCGAGCGGTTCACCATCCGGGCCAGAGCGGTGGTCAACGCGACGGGTGTGTGGGCCGGGCAGCTCGACCCGGCGGTGCGGCTGCGGCCGTCCCGGGGCAGCCATCTCGTGCTCGACGCCGGGACGCTGCCGGGGCTGATCGCCGGCATGCACGTGCCCATTCCCGGAGAGAGCAACCGATTCGCGCTCGTACTCCCCCAGGGCGACGGCCGCGTCTACGTCGGACTGACCGACGAGCCGCTGGACGGGCCGGTGCCCGACGTCCCCGAGGTGCCCGCCGAGGACGTCACGGCGCTCCTGGAGGTGCTCAACGGCATTCTGGAGGCTCCGGTGACCCCTGAGGCGGTCGCGGGCGCGTACGCGGGCCTGAGGCCGCTCCTGGCCGCGGACGGCCGCACGGCGGACCTCTCGCGCCGGCACGCGGTGCTGTCGGACGGCGGCGTGGTCACGGTCGTCGGGGGCAAACTCACCACATACCGACGAATGGCCGAGGACGCCATCGGCCGGGCCGTCTCCCTCAAAGACCTCAGCGCCGGACCGAGCCGGACGAAGCACCTCCCCCTGGTCGGCGCGGGCCCGCAGCCGGACGGCGTGCCGCCCCGGCTGGCCGAGCGGTACGGCAGCGAGGCCGCGGCGGCGTACGAGCTGGTCAAGGACCACCCCGAGGAGGTCGGGCTCGGCCTGACCAAGGGCGACCTGCTCTGGTCGGTCCGGCACGAGGGCGCGCTCGACGAGGCCGACCTGCTGGACCGCAGGACCAGGATCGGCCTGGTCGCCGCCGACCGCGACCGCGCGCTGCCCGCGACACGCGACGTGCTCGGGACCGGGTGACCCCGGCCCCGAACCCGCCGGATGCGTTAGGTTATCCTTACCTAATTCTTCGGGAAGGGGGAGGCGTTGGCGAGGGGATGCGAGCATCCGGCGGGCTGCCACACGGGAGCCATGCCCACCCTGGCCAGCGCCACCGTGGGAGCCAGGCTGTGGCTGCTCGTCGAGTACGCCGGCCCGTGGCCGTCCCACCTGGAAAGCTTGCAACTTCCTGAAGAAATCTCCGAACTCGTGCGCAGAGCGCTCGAACGCGGTATCAGGCCCCAGCTCATCAGGCGGCCGGGCAAGCGAACCCGCCAGCGGGACCAGGGGATCCGTGTGCTATTGGCCTACGCGGCGGGCGACCGCCCCTGGTTGGCCGGCGGTGTCGTCGCAGGTCCGGACGATCTTGACCTGGACGCCTTCGTGGCCGGAGTGCTCCCGGAGTCCTGCATACTTGAAGACGAGCCGGTATTTCTGGTCTGCACGCACGCCAAGCGCAATGCGTGCTGCGCCCGCATTGGACTACCCCTCGCTCGGTCGCTGGCCGAATCTTTGCCGGACAGAGTGTGGGAAACGTCACACGTTGGCGGCGATCGCTACGCCGCCAACCTCGTGTGCTTGCCACACGGAATTTTCTACGGCAGCATGTCTCAGGCTGCTGCACTGGCAGCGGCTAACGCGTACCGGTCGGGCGAGATCATTCTCGACCGTCTCCGGGGGCGCGCAGGCATCCCTGAGCCATTGCAAGCCGTCGAGCATTTTGCCCGAGCCCATACGGGAGAGTGCTCCGTCGGCGCAGTGGCCGTGGAATCCTCCAGGTCGGACGGTGACGTCACCGAAGCAGTCGTGCGCTGCGGAGACGTCCGGTTCCAGGTTGTGGTTGAGCCATCGGCGTTCACAGCGCCGTGTGGTACGGCTTGCGCCGAGACGATCACCACCTACCGGCTGGTTTCGCTGGACAGGCTCACGCCTGTGCGGTACGCCACGCCCGCCCTCGCCTGACTAGGGAACATCACGGCCCGTCCTTGCGTTGGAACAGTGACGCCAAAAGCGTCCAATGCGGCTCAATTACCGAAATACCTCTCACGAAGGTGGTTTTCTCATGTCTCAGGTACGTCGGCAGCTCGCCCGCCCGCGCCCCAGCTGGGGTTGGCAGGATGATGCCGCGTGCCGGGGTGAGGATCTCGTGCTCTTCTTCGGCCCCGACGGGGAGCGGCAGCCCGAGCGTGACGTACGTGAGCGGAAGGCCAAGGCGATCTGCGCCGGGTGCCCTGTCCGCAACGAGTGCCTAGACTACGCGCTGTCCCGGCCGGAGAAGTACGGCACGTGGGGCGGTCTCAACGAGGACGAGCGCGCCAGCGAGCGTCGCCGTCGCATGCGCCGCGCCGCCAGCGCCGGCATCTCCGCCGCCTGACACACCTCGGCAGCATCAACGATCATCGCGTGATCACTCAGTTGTCCCGATGAACCGGAGCCTGGCCTTCCATGTCCAGGCTCTGGCGAACCCGGTCGGGGCAACTGCCTGATCAGGCCCGAGATCGTCATCCCGCACCAAGCATCGCCCGGCCACCCCCGCCCGACCCAGGGCAGGGGTGGCCGGTCGCGTTTCCCGTCGTGCGCGCCTTTCGTCCGGGAATGTGCGCAGGTCACCGGGCTCGGGCGGACCGGCAATGATGTCCGATTAATCCATGAGCGTCCATGAAGGTCGTCTCATGTTCGGAATGCCGTCATGTGCTGCCTCTAGCGTGCCCGCCATGAGACGCATCACCACCCTGACGTGCGTGGCGGCCCTGGCGCTCGCCCTCGCCGCCCCGGCCACCGCCGCCATGGCCGACCCCGCCCGGCCCGGGGACCGCGGACCCGCCGCGTTCGGCCGCGCCACGCTGACCGGCTTCGCCGCGCTGCCCGCGCAGACCTACGTGCCCGGCAGCGAGCCGTCGGGCTCCCTCCTCGGCGCCGCGCCGGTCAACGGCGGTCACCCCGCCCTTCCCCGGCCAGCCCGTGCAGGGCTTCAGCGGCATCGCCCGCCGCCACGACGGCACCTTCGACGTGCTGTCCGACAACGGCTTCGGCAACAAGGCCAACAGCGCCGACTTCCTCCTGCGCGTGCACCGCGTCAAGCCGGACTTCGCCGCCAAAACGGTCGAGGTGCTCGGCGGCTTCAACCTGACCGACCTGCGGGGACTCGTCCCGTTCGCCCTGACCCGCCAGGACCGTACGCTGACGGGCTCCGACTTCGACGTCGAGTCGATCGTGCGCGCGACGGACGGCACCTACTGGATCGGCGACGAGTTCGGCCCGTTCCTGCTGCACTTCGACCGCAAGGGCCGGCTGCTCGACGCCCCGATCGAGCTGCCCGGCGTCAAGGCCCCCGAGAACCCCTGGCTGAACGGCGCCCAGCCCAATCTGGCCAGCTCCAAGGGCTTCGAGGGCATGGCCAGGTCGGTGGACGGCCGCCGGCTCTACCCGCTGCTCGAAGGCACGGTGAACGGCGACCCGGCGGGCACTTTGCGGATGAACGAGTTCGACCTGCGCAAGCGCGCGTACACCGGGCGCACGTGGACGTACCGGCTGGAGGACCCCGCGCACTCCATCGGCGACGCCGTCGCCGTGGACGCGAACCGCTTCCTGATCATCGAGCGGGACAACCTCCAGGGCGACGCGGCCAAGGTCAAGCGCGTCTACCTGGCCGACACGCGCGACCGCGACCACGACGGCGCCCTGGACAAGACGCAGGTGGCCGACCTGCTCGACCTGGCCGACCCGCGCGGCCTCGGCGGCACGCCCGGCACGTTCCGGTTCCCGTTCCAGACCATCGAGGACGTCGTCGTCCTCGACGACCGCACCCTGGGCCTGCTGGACGACAACAACTTCCCCTTCTCCAGCGGCCGTACGCCGGGCCGTCCCGACGACAACGAGTTCATCACCGTCCGGCTCTCGCGCGGCCTTCAGGCCGATCCGCGAATTTTCCGGTAGAAGCATGTAGAGAAGCGTGGGACGGCTCCGACCTCCTGCTGACAAGAGCCCGCAGAAGGAGTTCGACATGCAGTCCACGGTTCAGACCGTCACCTCGGCCGACGGCACCCGCATCGCGTTCGAGAGCAGCGGCGAGGGCCACCCGGTGATCCTGGTGGGCGGCGCCTTCAACGACCGCACCACCGTCGCCGCCCTCGCCGCCGCGCTCGCCCCCGGCTTCCGCGCGATCGCCCACGACCGCCGCGGCCGGGGCGGCAGCGGCGACGCGCCCGCCTACGCCGTCGAGCGCGAGATCGAGGACCTCGCCGCGCTGATCGAGCACGCGGGCGGCTCGGCGAGCGTCTTCGGCCACTCCTCCGGCGCCATCCTGGCGCTGGAGGCCGCCGCGTACGGGCTGCCGATCGCCCGCCTGGCCGTCTACGAGCCGCCGTACGTCGTGGACGGCGCGCGCACCGCGCCCGGCGGCGACTTCGCCGAGCGGCTGCGCGCCCTCGTCGAGGGCGATCGCCGCGACGAGGCCGTGGCGCTGTTCCTGACCGAGGGCGCCGACGTGCCCGCCGAGGTGGTGGCGGGCATGCGGTCGGAGCCCGTGTGGGGCTGGTTCACCAGCCTGGCGCACACGCTCGCCTACGACGCCGCCGTGTGCGGTCCGGGGCAGTCACTGCCGGTCGAGCGGCTGTCCGGCATCACCGTGCCCACCCTGGCGATCGGCGGCGACCAGTCCCCGAAGTGGATGCTGGACGCCGTGCGGGCCGTCGCCGACGCCGTGCCGGGCGCCCGGCACGTGGTGCTGCCCGGCGAGGACCACGGCGTGCTCGGCCGGCCGGAGGCGCTGCTGCCGACGCTGACCGACTTCCTGTCCTGAGCGGGCACGTACCGGAACGAGCCCCTCTGGGCTAGATCATCCGCTTCCGGGGGGCTTGCCGAGGGCGTCGCGGAGCTCCGCCGCCGCCTCCGGGGTCAGCAGGGGGTGGGAGTAGAGGTCGAGCAGGGTGAGCGCGAGCAGGTGGGCGCCCTCGGGGCTGAACACGTCCACGCCGAGGCCGCGGGAGACGTGCTTGTGCAGCACGCCGACCGACAGCGACATGGCCGTGGACACGGTCGCGCGCGCCCTGCGCCCGGCGAACGGCTCGTCGGTGCGGGTCTCGTCGAGCTCCGCCAGCCACCGCTCGCTCAGCTCGGCGATGCCGTCGAACAGCGGCGCGGCCCAGCCCTCGGCCAGCGCCCGCGCCACGTACAGCCGGTAGGGCGCCAGCGCGTCGAGCGCCGCGGCCACGGGGTTGCGCCCGGCGGGCACGGCGCCGGCGCGGACGTCGTCGTCGATCCGCCGGACGAGCCTGATCAGGTGTTCGTCGCACGCCTCGCGCAACGCCTGCTTGGAGCCGTAATGGTGGCGCAGCAGCCCCGGGGACACCCCGGCGGTCCCGGCGATGGCGCGGGTCGTGGCCCCCTCGAAGCCGTGCTCGCCGAAGTGCAGCAGCGCCGCCTCCCTGATGCGGGCGCGCGCGGTGAGGTCTTCGGGGTCGGTCATGCGGTACGGCTCCCGTCCGGACGTGCGGATCGTGACGACCCTACACGCGGGCGCACGAAGCGGACGGCGATAAGGTGCCCTGCATGCCGGATTCAGCGCTCGTGACCGCGGACGACCTCGACCAGGCCGTCGCCCTCGCCGTCGACACGCTGCGGGACGCGCCGCCGCAGGCGTGGGAGGCGAAGGCGGGCTCACTGGAGTGGACCTGCTGGGAGACCGTCGAGCACCTCGCCGACGACCTGTTCGCCTACGCCGCCCAGCTCGGGCTCAACGTGCCGCCGCTGGACACGTACGTGCCGTTCGCGCTGGAGCGGCGCAGGCCCGGCGGCCCCAACAACACCATCCACGCCGACCGCGCGGCCGGGCCCACCGGGCTGCTGCAGGTGCTCCAGGCCTGCGGCGCGCTGCTGTCGGCCATGGTCCGCGCCGCGCCGCCGCAGGCGCGCGGTCATCACGTCTTCGGCATGGCGGACGCGTCGGCGACCGCCGCGATGGGCCTGGTGGAAACGCTCGTGCATATGCACGACGTGTCCGAGGGGCTGGGGCTGGCCTGGGAGCCGCCCGCCGGCCTGTGCTCGCGGGTGCTGGCCCGCCTGTTCCCCGACGCCCCCGTGGACACCGCCCCCTGGGCCACGCTGCTGTGGGCGACCGGCCGCGGCGAGCTGCCCGGACGGCCGCGTCAGACCCGGTGGCGCTGGTACAACGAACCCCGCTGATCAGACGGAGGATCAGACGGGGGATCAGACCGGGTGCTCAGACGATCAGGTCGTCGAACTCGCCGTCCTTGGCCCCCAGGACGAACGCGCTGATCTCGGCCTGCGTGTAGACCAGCGCGGGGCCGTCGGGGAACCGGGAGTTGCGCATGGCGATCTCACCCGTGGGCAGGCCCGCGACCTCGACGCAGTTGCCGTTGGGATTGCTTCGCCTGCTCTTGCGCCACACGACGGGGAGGTGACCGGCGGGCGTTCCGTTCCGGAACTCGTGCATGGGGGAAGCTCCTAGCGATCTTACGGATGCACGTGCATCCGCGTTTGCGCTGACCCTACGACAGCACGACAGACTCCATATACCGGATGACCAAAAATCCGACTATGGAGTGGATCACAGGAGTTTCAGCAGCTCATCCGGAAATGAGCTGTTCCAGAAAGCGCCGTGTCTGCTTCGGCTCCAGGGCCTGGATGCTCAGCCGGTCCATGACCTCCATGTAGTGGTCGGAGTCGGCTGGCTTGTCCAGATAGAGGGCGCTGGTGAGCTGCTCCATGTAGACCACGTCGGGCAGTTCGCGCTCAGGGAAGCGCAGGATGCTGAACGAACCGCCGGCCGCCGCGTGCCCGCCGCTCTCGAACGGCATCACCTGGACGGTGACGTTGCGCTCCTCCGTGGCGTCGAGCAGGTGGCGGATCTGCTCCTGCATGACGCCGGGCCCGCCGAGCCCCCGCCGCAGGACGGCCTCGTCGATCACGGCCCACAGCTTGAGCCCGCTCTCCAGGCGCTTCTGCCGGGTGGTGCGCAGGGTGACGCGGCGGTCGAGCTCGGGGTCGAGCGCCTTCTCGTTGCCGAGCCGGATCACGGCCTTGGCGTACGCGGGCGTCTGCAGCAGGCCGGGGACGAACTGGTTCTCGAACGTGCGGATGGCCGAGGCGGCCCCCTCCAGCCCGATGTAGACCTCGAACCAGCCGGGCAGCAGGTCGCCGTACTTGTGCCACCAGCCCGGCGCGTTGGCCTGCCGGGCCAGGGCGAGCAGCGGCTCACGGTCGTCCGGGGCGGTGACGCCGTAGAGGGTGAGCAGGTCGGCGACGTCCCGCTGCTTGAAACTGACCTGACCGAGCTCAAGTCGGCTGATCTTCGCATGAGATGCGCGAATGGAGTATCCGGCATCCTCCCGGGAGATACCCTTCTCGGTACGGAGCCTGCGCAGTTGCGTACCCAGCAGGATCCGCAGCACCGTCGGGCTTCCCGGCGTGTAGCTGAGAAGCTTTCCCTCCGCGCTCTGTGCGCTCACTCGACCGCTCCTAGATCATCTGCACGTGCAGATGGTATTCGCATCGGTAAAACACGAAAAGTCTTGCATCACTACCCACACCCCGTAAAGATGGGCACTGGATCACCAGACCGCGCTTCGGGGGCCAGAATGACGACTTTCGACGCTCGGCCGCAAGCCGCCATCGGTTCCGGGCCACCAGGGTGGCTCGCCACCATTCTGGTGGACGGGCGCGCCGGAGAGTGCGACGCGGTGTTCCCCTTCCACGAGCGCACCGCGTTCGAGCCGGCCTGCGTCGCGACGGCCCGGCGGTTCGTGGACCAGACGCTCACCTCGTGGGCCGCCGCGGACCTGGCCTACGACGTGCAACTGGTGGTCTCCGAGCTGGTCACGAACGCGATGCGGCACGGCGGCGGAGCCGTGCAGCTCCGGCTGCTCTTCCGCCGGCCCGAGCTGGCCTGCGTGGTGACCGACCACAGCCAGACCGTCCCGGTGGCGGCGCCGGCCGACGTGTTCGCCGAGTTCGGGCGCGGGCTTCGGCTGGTCGACGCGCTCTGCAGCGCGTGGGGCTGGTTCGCCCCCGGCGGCTCGCGGAAGCTGGTCTGGGCGGTCCTGTCCGCATAGACACCCGTACGAGCGGCGCCGTCCGGTGAAGGTCACCGCCGCTCCAGGAGGTCGAGCACGTCGTCGTCGGTGAGCTGGTCGAAGTGCTCGTACCACTGGCCGACCGCCCTGAAGTCGACCGGGGTCAGCAGCACCACCACCTCGTCGGCCTCCGCACGCATCATCTCGACGGTCTCCGCGGCGCCGACCGGCACGGCCAGCGTCACCCTGGCGGGGCGGGCCTGGGCCACCGCGCGCAGGGCGGCCCGTGCCGTCCCGCCCGTGGCCAGGCCGTCGTCCACGACGATCACCTCACGTCCGGCCAGCGGCGGCAGCGGCCGGTCGCCCCGGTAGACCCGCACCCGCCTGGCCAGCTCGTGCCGCTCCCGCTCGACCACGTCGGCCAGGTCCTCGGGCGTCAGGCCCAGCCGGTCGAGCATCGTCAGGTCGAACACCGGCTCGCCGCCCTCGGCGATCGCCCCCACGCCCAGCTCGGGAGCGGGCGGGTAGCCGATCTTCCGGGTGACGAGCACGTGCAGCTCGCCGCCGAGCCGGCGGACGACCGGCACGGCCACGGCGACCCCGCCGCGCGGCAACGCCAGCACGACGGGGTCGCGCACCTCCGGCAGCCGCTCGGCCAGCAACGCCCCGGCCTCGGCCCGATCCGCGAACACCTGCATGACCTGTGCATACCCGCACGACCGGCTCTACTCGCCTCCCTCCCGCACCGGCCAGGAGGAAGGCGAGAAAACCGGCCGGGGACGGTCAGGGGCGGTAGCGGCTGGAGCGGCGCATCTCCTTGTGGATGATCTTCCACTTGTTCTGCTGCTCCTTGCGCAGCCGCGCATCCGTGCGGGACGCCATCCACGCGGCCTCGCGCTGCAGCTTGCGCCAGCTCTGCAGCCGGCGTTCGGGCAGCTCGCCGTTCTCCATGGCGTCCAGGACGGCGCAGCCCGGCTCGCTCACGTGCCCGCAGTCGGCGAAGCGGCACCGCTCGGCCAGCTGCTCGATGTCGGCGAAGACGAGGTCGACGCCCTCGCCGATGTCGTAGAGGCCGATCCGGCGGATGCCCGGGGTGTCGATGATCAGGCCGCCGCCGGGCAGCGGGATCAGCTCCCGGTGGACGGTGGTGTGCCGCCCGCGCCCGTCGGCCGCGCGCACTTGCTGGGTGTCCATCACGCCGGTCTCGGCCAGCGCGTTGACCAGGGTGGACTTGCCCGCGCCGGAAGGCCCGAGCACGACCGCCGTACGGGAGCCGTGCAGGTAGCTGGCGGCCAGCGAGACCCCCTCCCCCAGCACCGAGGAGACGGCGTGCACGTCGACGCCCGGCGCGGCGGCGCGCACGTCGGCCATCAGCTCGTCGAGGCCCGCCTCGAACAGGTCGGACTTGGTCACCAGCACGACGGGCGTGCCGCCGGACTCCCAGGCCAGCGCCACCAGGCGCTCGATGCGGCCGAGGTCGGCGAAGTCGGTCGAGTGCATGGACGGCTCGGCCACGAAGACGACGTCGACGTTGGCCGCGAGCACCTGGCCCTGGCCGTCGCCGGACAGGCCGCCGGTCGAGTGGCGGCTCACGCCGCCCCGGATGAACGCGGTGGTCCTGGAGAGCACCTGGTCGAGCTCGTACCGGCCTTCGGGCAGCCGTCTGAGCGCGACCCAGTCGCCGACGCACGGCAGGGCCACCGGGTCGTCGGCGGAGGAACGGCGCACGCGGGCGCCGTAGCGGACGTGGTGCTGACCGTCGGCGGCGATCACCTCGGCGGCGCCGCGGTCGACGCGGGCCACCCGCGCCGGGACGGTGTCAGCAGGGAGCTCGGCGGCACGCAGATCGGTCCAGCCGAGCAGGGAAAGGTCATAAGACAAGACGGTGAAACCTTTGATCGAGAAGGAAACGGGCAGCTCAGACGAGGGCCCGGAGGTAGACGGACGACAGGCGGAACAGAACGACCCGCATAGCCCTCACCTCCTCGATCGGTTACGAAGGCGACTCTAACCACCCTGTCCCGGCAGATGCAATCGCATTATGTTCGGCGATCCGTTGAACCCCGCCAGGGCGGCCGAGCGTACTCCCTCCCGACGGACGCGAGAAAGGGGAATGATGCGGATCAGCACGTATCCCCCGCCCTCGGCCGAGGGGACGGCCCCGGTGGGCAAGCCGCGCCTACGCCATCTGATGCGGCGGGTGCGACCGGACGACGAGGTGGTCGTGTCCGCGCTCTACCGGGAGTACCACCGGCCGCTGCTGGCCTTCGTGGTACGGCTGACGGCGGGCGACCGGCAGTGGGCGGAAGACGTGGTGCAGGAGACGATGATCCGGGCCTGGCGCAGCGCGGAGCGGCTGGACCCCGACTCGGTCTCGCTCATGCCCTGGCTCGCCACGGTGGCCAGACGCATCGTGATCGACGACCGGCGGCGCAGGGAGGCGCGCCCGCCGGAATCGGGCGACGGGGCGCTGGACAGCGTGCCGGTGCCGGACGAGCTGGAGGGGCTGCTGCGCCAGGTGGTCGTGTCGGAGGCGCTGAAGGCGTTGTCACCGGCGCACCGCGAGATCCTGAACGAGACGATCCTGCGGGACCGGTCGGTCAACGACGCCGCCGCCGCGCTCGGCATCCCGGTGGGCACCGTGAAGTCGCGGGTCTACTACGCGGTCCGCGCGCTGCGGGTCGCGCTGGAGGAGCGGGGGGTGACGGCGTGACCTCGCAAGTCGAGCACACCGACGTGGGCGCCTACGCCCTCGGCCTGCTGGAGGAGGACGACCGGCTGGCCTTCGAGTCCCACCTGCGCACCTGCCCCTCCTGCCGCTTCGAGCTGTCGGACCTGGCGGGGGTCGCGAGCGTGCTGCACGGCATCGGCCCCCTGGAGGACGCCGGCCCTCCTCGTGAGGGGCAGGCCGGCGTGGTCGACCTGCTCCTGCGCAAGAAGGCGGCCGACCGGCGGGCCCGCAGGGGGACGTTCCTGCTCGGGATGGCCGCGGCGGTCGCCCTGGTGGCCGGCGGGCTGACCGTCGGCACGCAGCTCACCGGCGGCGGCGACCCGCCGCAGGCGATGGCGGGACGCGCCGACCACATGGGCCCGGCCGAGCAGTTCTACGCCGACGGCACGCCGATCGCGGGCAAGGGCGTCGGCGGGGTGTCGGGCGGGCTGGTGGTGGAGTCGAAGGGCTGGGGCACGCACGCCGCGCTCAAGCTGTCGGGGGTGAAGGGGCCGCTGGAGTGCGAGCTGGTGTCGGTGGGCAAGTCGGGCGAGCGGCGGGTGATGACCGGATGGTCGGTGCCGGCGCCGGGTTACGGCGTGCCGGGCTCGCCGGCCCCGCTCTACATGCACGGCGGCAGCGCGACGCCGCTGGCGGAGATCGACCGCTTCGAGGTGGTCACCAGGACGGGCACGACCCTGCTCACCGTCAGGACCTGAGGTCGCGGACCCGCGCGAGGCCCTTCCGCCGCGGGCGGGAGGGCCTCGCCGCGTTCAGGCGGACGCGCGGTCGGCGGTGACGACGGCGTCGAGCAGACCGGGGAACGCCTGGTCGAACTCGGCCCTGCGCAGGGTGTTCAGGCGGGAGGTGCCGGCGTAGTGCTGCCGGATGAGGCCGGCCTCGCGCAGCACCCGGAAGTGGTGGGTGGCGGTGGACTTGCTCACCGAGATGTCGAACCCGCCGCAGCTGATGTCGCCGGCGGCGGTGGCGAGCTGGGTGACGATGCTGCGCCGGACCGGGTCGACGAGGGCTTCGAGAACCCGTTGCAGGGTGACTTCGCGCAGGTCGGGGTGGTCCGGGGTGCGGTCGGCGTCCATGGGTCCATAGTACGACATCCATCGAAGTTTGACGGCAGTCGTACTTCGGCGGTTGAATGGCGGCCTCTGACGCGGAAGGACGATGTGATGACCAGGACGGTGCTGTTCCACGAGCTCGGCGGGCCCGAGGTGCTGGAGCTGGCGGACGTGGCGGCCGGCGAGCCGGGGCCCGGCGAGGTGCGCATCCGGGTGGACGCGATCGGCCTCAACCGGGCCGAGGCGCTGTTCCGCAGCGGCCACTACATCGAGCCCGTACGGAGTTTCCCCGCCCGGCTGGGCACCGAGGCCGCCGGGGTGGTCGAGGCGGTGGGCGCGGGCGTCACCGGGTTGCGGGCCGGGCAGCCGGTGAGCACGGTCCCGGCGTTCTCGCAGAACGACTACGGCGTGTACGCCGGGCGGGCGGTCGTGCCGGCGGCGGCGGTGCTGCCCCGTCCGGAGGGGGTGGGCCCGGTGGAGGGCGCGGCCGTGTGGATGCCGTACGTGACGGCCTACGGCGCGCTGGTGGAGGTGGGCGGGATGCGTCCCGGGGACACGGTGGTGCTGAACGCCGCCTCCAGCAGCGTGGGCCTGGCCGCCATCCGGGTCGCCGACCGCATGGGCGCCACGCCGATCGCGCTCACCCGCACCGCGGCCAAGAAGGAGGCCCTGCTGAAGGAGGGCGCGGCCGAGGTGATCGTCACCGAGGAGGAGGACGTGACCGAGCGGGTGCTGGCGGCCACGGGCGGGCGCGGCGCGGAGTTCGTCTTCGACGCCGTGGCCGGGCCGGGCGTGACGGACCTGGCCAGGGTGGTCGCCCCCGAGGGGCTGCTGCTGGTGTACGGCGCGCTGAGCGGCGAGCCGACGCCCTATCCGGGGATCGACCTCGGCATGCCGGCGCTGAACATGCGGACGTACACGATGCACGAGACGACGCGGGTGCCCGAGCGGCTGCGGCGGGCGGCGGCGTTCGTGGCGTCGGGGCTGCGCTCGGGGGCCTTCCGGGCGGTGGTGGACCGCACGTTCGACCTGGAGGAGATCGTGCGGGCCCACCGGCACCTGGAGTCGAACGCGCAGTTCGGCAAGATCGTGGTGACGGTCCGGCACTGACCGTCCGGCCGCCCGCCGCGACGGGCGGGACGGGCCGGACGGGCGGGCCGCTGGATCAGGACAGGCCGGGGGCCGGGAACTGGGCGGTCAGCTCGCTGACCTCGTGGTGGACGCGGGTGATGACGTCCTCGGCGTCGCCCTTGGCCAGGGCCGTGACGACCTCGTCCATCCAGGCGCCGATCTGCCGCATCTCGGCCTCGCCCATGCCGCGCGAGGTGACCGACGGGGTGCCGATGCGGATGCCCGACGGGTCGAACGGCTTGCGGGTGTCGAACGGCACCGCGTTGTAGTTGGTCTCCAGACCGGCCCGGTCGAGCGCCTGGGCGGCGGGCTTGCCGCCGATGCCCTTGGGCGTCAGGTCGAGCAGGATCAGGTGGTTGTCGGTGCCGCCGGAGACCAGGTCGAAGCCCCGGCTGGACAGCTCCTCGGCCAGCGCCTTGGCGTTGGCGACGACCTGGTGGGCGTAGTCGCGGAAGGACGGCTGGGCGGCCTCGTGCAGCGCGACGGCGATGGCGGCGGTGGTGTGGTTGTGGGGGCCGCCCTGGAGGCCGGGGAAGACGGCCTTGTTGAGCGCGGTGGCGTGCTCGTCGCTGGTGGCCATGAGCATGGCGCCGCGCGGGCCGCGCAGCGTCTTGTGGGTGGTCGTGGAGATCACGTCGGCGTGGCCCACCGGGGACGGGTGGGCGCCGCCCGCGACCAGGCCGGCGATGTGCGCGATGTCGGCCGCGAGCACGGCGCCGACCTCGCGGGCGATGGAGGCGAAGCCCTCGAAGTCGATCGTGCGCGGGATCGCGGTGCCGCCGCAGAAGATCAGCTTCGGCCGGTGCTCCAGGGCCAGCTCGCGGACCTCGTCGAGGTCGACGCGGCCGGTGTCGCGGCGGACGCCGTAACGGACCGGGTTGAACCACTTGCCGGTGGCCGAGACCGACCAGCCGTGGGTCAGGTGGCCGCCGAAGGGCAGGCCCATGCCGAGCACGGTGTCGCCGGGCTGCAGGAAGGCCAGGTAGACGGCCAGGTTGGCGGGCGAGCCCGAGTACGGCTGGACGTTGGCGTGGTTGACGCCGAACACGGCCTTGGCCCGCTCGATCGCCAGCGTCTCGATCTGGTCGATGACCTGCTGGCCCTCGTAGTAACGCTTGCCCGCGTAGCCCTCGGAGTACTTGTTGGTCAGCACCGTGCCGGTCGCTTCGAGCACGGCCTTGGACACGTAGTTCTCGGACGCGATCAGCTTGACGGTGTCGGCCTGGCGGCGCTCCTCCGCCTTGATGAGCTCGGCGAGCTGCGGGTCGGCGCTAGCAAGAGAACTCATGACTCCCCTGTCATCATTGACAATTGGCGAAGACCCAGGCGCTCGGCCTCCGCTCCCGGTTGATTCGCTCCCTGGTGGTCGATCCCACCGAATGCGCCAGTCGCGTCGCCCTAGACGATAGCGGATGCGCAACCGGCCGCTCGTCCCGCTACTTGGTCCGGCTCACACCCGGCCAGAGCCGGTCGACCTCGGCGTTGAGGATGGCTCCGATGAGCACGGCCAGGGCGGTGATGTACAGCCACAGCAGCAGCGCGATCGGGGCGGCCAGGGAGCCGTAGACCGACACCGGCGAGAACCAGGCCGCCAGCACCGCCCGCAGCACGGCGGCGCACACGATCCACAGGAACAGGGCCAGGATCGCGCCGGGCAGCTCCCGGTACCACTTCGTCCGCACCGGCACGCTGACGTGGTAGAGCACGGTCAGGAACAGCACCGAGCCGCTGATCACGACGGGCCAGTAGAGGATGTCGATGAGGATGCCGTACTCGCCGGGGAGGGCGTCCTTGAGCAGGGTGGGGCCGATGACCAGGATCGGCATGACGATGATGCCGATGATCAGGCCGACGACGTAGAGGCCGAACGACATCAGCCGGGTGCGGATGATGCCGCGCTCCTCCCCCAGCCCGTACGCGACCGAGATGAGGTCGACGTAGACGTAGAGCGCCCGCGAGCCCGACCACAGCGACAGCAGGAAGCCCAGCGAGATGATGGACACCTTGTTGGCGTCGTCCCTGAGCACGTCGGTGATGAGCGGGTTGATCACCTTCTTGACGGCGTCGTCGGTGAACAGCAGCCCGGCCTGCTCGATCACCCAGCTCTTGACCTCGGTGACGACGCCGCCGCCGAGCCAGGTGCCGAGCTTGCCCAGCACGCCGATCAGGCCCAGCACGAACGGCGGCAGCGACAGCAGCGCGAAGAACGCGGCCTCGCCGGCCAGGCCGGTGACCCGGTAGTTGACACCGGCGTTCGTGGCCGCGCGCACGATCGCCCACGACTTGGTGTCGAGCACCCAGTTCAGCCTGGCCCGGGCGTTCGAGGCGAGCCGCCTCCTGGACCGGGAAGGCGCATTGGTGGACGTCATGGCACCCAACGGTATTTCGCAGTGACTCTCCGGGACAGCTTACGTCCCGGCTCCTGCCCTAGTCGTTGTCCACGATGCGCGCGCCCAGCGGGAGGAGGGAGACGGGGATCAGCTTGAGGTTGGCGATGCCCATGGGGATGCCGATGATGGAGATGAACAGGGGGATCGAGGTGACCACGTGCCCGATCGCCAGCCAGATGCCCGCGACCACGCACCAGATGACGTTGCCGATGAGGGAGAAGACGCCGGCGTCGGGATCGCGCACGACCGTACGGCCGAACGGCCACAGAGCGTAGGCGGCGATCCTGAACGAGGCGATGCCGAACGGGATGGTGACGATGAGGATGCAGCAGATGATCCCGGCCACGGCGTAGCCGATCGCCAGCCAGATGCCGGCGAACACGAGCCAGATGACGTTCAGAATGGTCCGCATGCTCACAGCATGTCACCGGCCGTGCCGCCGACGTCATCCGGTACGACCCTGAACTTACCCTGACCTGGGCGGCCGCCCGCTCCCCGGCGGCCCGGCGAACGCCTGGGCGATCTCCAGCCAGGCGCGGGCGGGCTCGCCGGCCGGCTCCAGGGCGGTGTCCGACAGGTGCACGCGCTGGGTGACGAGCAGGCAGAAGTCGAGCATCGGGCCGCGCACGGCGGCGGGCGCGTCCGCGGGGCCGGCGGTCCACAGGTCGCCGCCTGGGGTGGTGAGCTCGACGCGGACCGGCCCGGCGGGCTCGGGCAGGCCGCGGGCGGCGAAGCTGTAGGGCCGGGCGCGGACGCCGAGCAGGGCCACGTGCCGCAGCCGTTCGGTGGGCTCCCGGGCGACGCCGAGCGCGTCGGCCACGTCCTGGCCGTGGGCCCAGGTCTCCATCAGTCGCGCGGTGACGAAGGACGCCCCTGACATCGCCGGCCCGAACCACGGCACCCGTACGCGCGCGCCGAGCGTCGCGAACGCCTCCAGCGACCGGGCGCGGGACGCGCGGAACCAGTCGTGCAGCTCCCCCGGCGGCAGGCCGCGCGCGGCCTCGGCGAGCTCGTCCACCGAGCCGGCCCGCGCGGCCAGGGCACGGAAACCGTCGGGGTCGGTGACCGACACCACGGCGGCGTCGTCGAACCAGGCCAGGTGGCTCACCTGGTCGCGCACCGCCCAGCCCGCGGCGGGCGTGGGCGTCTCCCAGTCGGCGGGGCGCAGCGGCGCCAGCAGCGCCTCCAGGCAATCGCTCTCGGCCCGGAGGTCGGCCAGCAGTCCGGCCATGAGGTCCACGCGCGCCAGCCTAACCCGAACAACGTTCTGGGAGAATAATCGAGACGTGATCTGCGAGAGCTGCAAGGACAAGCGTCACGACGACTGCCGCGGCGGCTCCTGGTGCGACTGCCAGCACCAGAGCGAGGAGCGGCCGCAGGAGTCGCCGCTCGACTGGCCGCGCCAGGGTTAGGGGCCCGCGGAGTCCAGACTCTGGACCCCATCTTGGACATCCGGGATCTCCGGAGTATCTTCAAGGTATGCCAGCGGACCCCATGCTCGTCGGTCGACGCCACGTCGACCTTCAGCGTGTCCGCAGTGCCATCTGTTGCGACGCCCGCTAACTCATCTTCTTTACCGCAGAGCGCGTCGCACCCACCTGAACCCCTGCACTCGATGACGAGGCAGGAGGAACGCTGCGCGCGCCCACAAAACGAAGGACGCGCAATGAGCACCCCTGCCAGCCGGCATCACAAGCGCCCGCGCGGCGAGGGCCAATGGGCCCTCGGTTACCGGGAACCGCTGAACAAGAACGAAGAGAACAAGAAGAACGACGACGGGCTCAACGTCCGCCAGCGCATCATCGACGTCTACGCCAAGCGCGGCTTCGACTCGATCGACCCCGCCGACCTGCGCGGGCGGATGCGCTGGTACGGCCTCTACACCCAGCGCAAGCCCGGCATCGACGGCGGCAAGACCGCGATCCTGGAGCCGGAGGAGCTCGACGACCGCTACTTCATGCTCCGCGTGCGCATCGACGGCGGCCAGCTCGACCTGCGCCAGCTCCGCACGATCGCCGACATCGCCAACGAGTACGCGCGCGGCACGGCCGACCTCACCGACCGGCAGAACATCCAGCTCCACTGGATCGAGATCGAGTCGGTGCCCGACATCTGGGAGCGCCTGGAGGCCGTCGGCCTGTCCACCACCGAGGCGTGCGGCGACACCCCGCGAGTGATCCTGGGCTGCCCGCTGGCCGGCATCGACGCCGAGGAGGTGCTGGACGCCACCGACGACATCCACTCGATCAACCGGCAGTTCATCGGCAACCCCGAGTACTCCAACCTGCCGCGCAAGTTCAAGAGCGCGCTGAGCGGCTGCCCGGCCCACTGCACGGTGCACGAGATCAACGACGTCGCCTTCGTCGGCGTCGTCAACGAGCACGGCGAGGCGGGCTACGACCTGTGGGTCGGCGGCGGCCTGTCCACCAACCCGATGCTGGCCAAGCGCCTCGGCGTCTTCGTCAGCCCCGACCGCGTCGACGACGTGTACGCGGGCGTGATCGGCATCTTCCGCGACTACGGCTACCGGCGGCTGCGGCACAGGGCCCGGCTGAAGTTCCTGGTCAACGACTGGGGCGTGGAGAAGTTCCGCGAGGTGCTGGAGACCGAGTACGTCAAGGAGAGCCTGCCCGACGGCCCGGCGCCCGCCCTGCCGCGCGGCAGCCGCCGCGACCACGTGGGCGTCCACCCGCAGAAGGACGGCAACTTCTACGTGGGCTTCGCGCCCAAGGTGGGCCGTCTCGACGGCGACAAGCTCCACGTGATCGCCGACATCGCCGAGCGGCACGGCTCCGGCCGGGTGCGCACCACCGTCGAGCAGAAGATGGTCGTCCTCGACGTCGCGCCGGACCGGGTGGAGTCCATCGTGGCCGAGCTGGAGGCCAACGACCTCCAGGTCAACCCCTCCACGTTCCGCCGCCAGACGATGGCCTGCACCGGCATCGAGTACTGCAAGCTCGCCATCGTCGAGACCAAGGCCACCGCCGCGAACCTGATCGACGAGCTGGAGCGGCGGCTGCCCGACTTCGAGCAGCCGCTCACCATCAACGTCAACGGCTGCCCCAACTCCTGCGCCCGCATCCAGGTCGCCGACATCGGCCTGAAGGGCCAGCTCGTCGTGGACGAGAACGGCGACCAGGTCGAGGGCTACCAGATCCACCTGGGCGGCTCGCTCGGCGTGAACTCCGGCTTCGGCCGCAAGGTGCGCGGCCTGAAGACCACCGCCAAGGCCCTGCCCGACTACGTCGAGCGCGTGGTGAGCAACTACGACACCCAGAAGAAGGAAGGCGAGTCCTTCGCCGACTGGGTGCAGCGCGCGGACGAGGCGGACCTGAAATGACCACGCGAGCGGTCCCCTTCCACTGCCCCTACTGCGGTGACGAGGACCTGGAGCCCTACGAGGGGGACGGCGGCTGGTACTGCCGCGCCTGCGCCCGCGCCTTCAAGCTGAAGTTTCTCGGAATCGGAGTGAAGATATGACGCTCGTCGACATCGAGGTGGGTCTGCGAGATCAGCGTGGCACCCTCGACCTGCAGGACATCGTCGAGTCCGCCGCCACGTTCCTTGAGGGCGCCCCGGCCCGGGAGATCATCCGGTGGGCCGCGGCGACGTTCGGCGACCGGTTGTGCCTGACGTCCTCCATGAGCGACGCCTTGCTCATCGACCTGGTGAGCCGCGTCAAACCGGGCGTGGACGTGCTGTTCATCGACACCGGCTACCACTTCGCCGAGACGATCGGCACCCGTGACGCCGTGCGGCAGGTCTATGACGTCAACGTGATCGACATCAAGCCGTCCAGGACGGTCCAGGAGCAGGATCGCGACCTCGGGCCGCGCCTGTTCGGCCGCAACCCCGACCTGTGCTGCTACCTGCGCAAGGTCGAGCCGCTCAACCGGGCGCTGGAGCCGTACCTGGCGTGGATCTCCGGCATCCGCCGGGACGAGTCGTCCAGCCGTACGGACACCAGGGTCGTCGAGTGGGACGCCAAGCGCCAGATGGTGAAGGTCAACCCGATCGCCGCCTGGACGCAGGAGGACGTCGACAACTACATCGCCGACAACGGCGTGCTGATCAACCCCCTGCACTACGACAACTACCCCTCGATCGGCTGCGCGCCGTGCACGCGCCAGGTCGCCGAGGGCGAGGACCCGCGCAGCGGCCGCTGGGCGGGGCTGGGGAAGGTCGAATGCGGCATTCACCTGTGATCCCCGGCAGGGGCCGCGTCCCGTTGGCAGACGGGCCGGCCCCCGGGCGCGTGCCACTGGTGGCGGTCGCGCACGGGTCGCGCGACCCGCGTGCCGCCGCCACCGTGGCCGCGCTGCTGGACCGGGTGCGCCTGGCGCGTCCCGACCTGCCGGTGCGGGTGGCCTATCTCGACCACTGCGCGCCCACGCTGGGTCAGGCGCTCGACGGGCTGAGCGAGGCCGTGGTGCTGCCGCTGCTGCTCACCGAGGCCTACCACAGCCGGGTCGACCTGCCCGCCGCGCTCAACGAGGCCCGCGCGCGCGATCCGCGCCTGCGGGTCCGCTACGGCACGACGCTCGGGCCGCACCCGCTGCTGCTGCCGGCGCTGGAGCGGCGTTTGGCGGAGGCGGGCGTGCCGGCCGGCGACCCGGAGACGGCGGTCGTGCTGGTCTCGGCCGGGTCGAGCGACGCCAGGGCCAACGAGGTGATCGCCGGCATGGCCCGCGCCTGGCGGCGCGCCGGCTGGTGGACGGTGACCGCGGCCTACGCCTCGGCCGCCGGGCCGACGCCCGGGGAGGCCGTCGCGCGGCTTCGGGCGGCGGGCGCGCCGCGCGTGGCCGTCGCCCCCTACCTGCTGGCTCCCGGCTTCTTCGCCGACCGGATCCGCCGGGCCACCGCCCCGGCCGTCTGCGCCGACGTGCTCGGCCCGGCGCCCGAGCTGGTGGACGTGCTGCTGGAGCGGTACGAGTCGGCCCTGCGCGAGCGCCTGCCCGTGGCCGGCTGAGCCCTCAGCACCGAACTCTCAGCACCGGGCCCTCAGCACCGGGCCGTGATCGCGCCGGTCCTCGGATCGACGCTGACCACGTTGGGCCGGCACCCGCGGGTGCGGGCGTCCACCAGCGTCAGCCGCCAGTCGGCGGGGTAGGAGGCGGTCCAGGCCAGCAGTTCGTCGGCGCGCTCGGCGGTCATCGTGCCGGTGCCCGCGTCCGCGGCCTTCACCACGGCGGCGCTCAGCTCGTTCACGCCGTCGCGGGCCGTGGCGTCGCCGAACCAGCCGGGCGGCTGCCGGACCGTGGGCCCGCACGCGCCGGTGGCGACCAGGTCGCCGTTGAGCCAGACCAGCCCGTAGCCGCCCGACGGGCAGGTGAGGGCGAAGGACACCTTCCCGGCCTTCGACTCGAAGGTGAACGTCTCCCGCCTGCCGCCCTGGGTGTAGCCGTGGAAGAGCGGCGGCCGGAGCTGGGCGCGCGTCGGCGCGGGCTGGGCCAGGGCGCCGGCCCACACGTCCCCGGCGGCGGGGGCGGACACGGGAACGGGCCGGGCGTCCACGGTGAGCACCGTGACGGCCGTGACCGTCAGGGCCGCCGCCGCCACCGAGGCCGCCGCCCGGCCCCGGCGCCGCCGGATGCGGCGGACGCGGGCGTCCACGTCGGCCAGCCGCACCCCGCCCGGGGGCGCGTCGGCGGTGTCGTGTTCGAGCAGGTCACGCAGGTCATGCAGGCGCTGTTCCGTCATCGTCAGCTCCCCGTCTCCGCCGCGGCCCTGGCCGCGGGGTCGAGCCGCAGCTTGGCCAGCGCGCGGCTGGCCTGGCTGCGTACGGTGGACACCGAACAGCCCACGATCTCGGCGATGGCCTCGTCGGGCAGGTCCTCGAAGTACCGCAGCACGACCACGGCCCGCTGCTTGGCCGGGAGCGCGGCCAGGGCGGCCCTGAGCGCGTCCCGGGTGCCGAGCCCGGCCGTGTCGTCCGCTTCCTGGGGACGGTCCGGGAGCTCGCCCGTGGCCACCTCGCCCCGCCAGCGCCGCCGCCACCAGGAGGCGTGCGTGTTGGTCAGGATGCGGTAGACGTACGGGTCGGGATTCGCGCCGACCCGCCGCCAGGCCAGCCAGGCCCTGGCCAGCGCGGTCTGCGTCAGGTCTTCGGCCGTTGCCCAGTCGCGGCACAGCAGGTACGCCGTCCTGAGCAGGCGGGCCGAGCGCTGCTCGACGTATCGCTCGAAGTCGGCACGATCCCGCATCGAGGGGTCCTCACTGTCCGGTGATGTTCACCGATCACTACGCCGAAGACCCCCGCCCGCGTTGCACGGCCTCAGTAACCCCTGTAGTCGCGGCGGCGGTCGCGGCGCTCGCGCTCCAGGGCGCGGTGCTCGTCGCGGATCTGCCGGCCGACCTCGCGGGCGTCGTCGCGCATCTGGCGGCCGACCTCGCGCCAGTCGTCGCCGTGCAGCGCCCGCCAGTGCTCGCGCCAGGCGGCCAGGCCGCGCTTGACCGGCTGGGCGCGGGAGTCGCCGAGCACCTTGACGTCGCCCATCACGGCGTAGGCGCGCACCCGGATCACCGGCACGTTCATGCCGGGGGCCGCCTCCAGCACGTCGACCTTCTTGTCGCCCATCACGGCGACGCCGTCGAGGTCGACGTTCACGCCGTCGGGCACGATGATCTTGACGTCGCCCATCACGGACACCGCCGTGACGTCGACCACGTCCGTGCGCACCTCGGCCTCGCGCAGGTCGAGCAGCACGTCGCCCATGACGGCGACCGCGCCGAGCTCCTGGTCGATGCGCCAGGTGCCGCGCCGCTTGGTGTCGCCCATGATGCCGACGAACCAGCGCCGCTTGCCGCCCTCGCGGGCCGGGGCGGGCGTGGGCGCGGGCCCCCCGCCCACGGGCAGGTCCTGGGTGAGCAGGGCGAGCTCGGCGTGCGTGGTCGCGGTGTAGGCGGCCTCGGTACGGTCGGTCAGCTCGGCGAGCGTGAGCCGGCCCTCGACCGAGGCGACACGGAGCTGTTCCACGACGGCCTCGCGCTCGGCGTCCGACGCGCGCACCTCACCCGGATCTGTCATAGACGCAACATATCGCGTCTTGGGCCGGTTGGGGCTCCTCCCCTGGGAGGAACATCCGTACACCCTTGGATGGGTTCCGGGGCCTCCAGACCGACCCTCAGCGTGCTCCGGCGACCGAGGGCTGCGAAGACGCTAGGGTCCTGTCATGCATGAGGAACAGCTCTATCGCGCGGCGTTGAACGGCGAGACCGAGACCGTGGGCAAGCTGCTCACCGGCGGCGCCGACCCCAACAAGGCCAGCGAGGGCGAGGAGGCCGGGCTGCCGCTCTGCGCGGCCGCCGCCTGGGACCGCGTCGAGGTCGCCGAGGCGCTGCTGGCGGCCGGGGCCGACGTCAACGGCCGCGAGGCCGGCGGCTGGACGGCGCTGCTCTGGGCCGCCGCCAACGGCCATGCCGCGACCGCGGGCGTGCTGATCGAGGCCGGGGCCGAGGTCGACGCGGCCAACGACGACGGCGACACGCCGCTCACGCTGGCGGCCAGGCGCGGGGCGCTGGGCGTGGTCCAGACGCTGCTGGAGGCGGGCGCCGACCACGAGAAGTTCGACGGCGACGGCGACAGCCCGCTCGACATCGCGGCCGACTGGGTGGGCGTGCACCTGGAGTCCGCGCTGCTCGACCAGATCGCCCAGGAGGGCTGGGAGTACGTCGTCGGCCGCCAGTACGCCAAGGACGGCACCGAGCTGGTCACCGTGGCCGGCCGCTCCCCCGACGGCTCGCAGACCGAGCAGGTGCAGGCCCAGCGGGGCCACGCCGCCGTGGCGACCGTCCTGGAGGACGCGGCGGGCGTCCACACGCCGGTCGACCAGCTCGTCGCTAGGGCCGTCGCCCACCGCGACGTCGACGAGGACGCCGAGACCTGGTGGATCGTGGCCGACTCGCTCGGCCGGCGGGCCGACGACGAGACCTACGAGGCCCTGTCCCGGCTGTGCGTGAGCGAGGACGCGCGCGAGCGGGAGTTCGGGGTCGACGCGATCGCCCAGTTCGGGTTCGCCGACGGCGAGAAGCCCTACCTCGACCGCACGCTGGCGCTGCTGCAGAAGATGGTGACCACCGAGGGCAACCCGCAGGTGCTGCGCTCGGTGCTGGCCGCGCTGGGCCACCAGGGCGACCCGCGGGCGCTGCCCGCCGTGCTCGACATCATCGGCCGGCCGGGTCACAAGCGCACGATGACGGACGCCATCGCGCTGGCCGACGTCCTGCCCGCCGACCACGAGGAGGGCCTGTCGCTGCTCATCGAGATGTCCCGGGACGAGGAGGCCGAGATCCGCGACTGGGCCACGGCCGGGCTGGCCGGGCTGTCGGCGGACACGCCCCGCATCCGGGAGGCGCTGGCCGACCGGCTGGCCGACGCCGACCTGCGCACGGTGGCCGAGGCGGCGCGGGGGCTCGCGGCGCGCGGCGACGAGCGGGCCGAGCGGGGCGTCAGGCGGGTGCTGGAGGAGAGCGACGACGACTACGCCCGAGACCTCGTCACGGGGATCGGCGGGGAGTGACCCTGTCGCCCCCGGCGGCCGCCCGCTGGGCGGGGCCGCCGGGGGCCTGGGTTCTGGCCCTGGAGCAGGGGCCGCCCGCCCACCCGGTCAGTCCGACAGGGCGGTGCGGAGCTGGTTCAGCACGGCGCGCAGGATGCGGGAGACGTGCATCTGCGAGATGCCGAACTCGGCGGCGATCTCCGACTGGGTCATGTTGCCGTAGAAGCGCATCAGCAGGATGTTGCGCTCCCGCGACGGCAGGGCGTCGATGAGCGGCTTGACGGAGTACTTGCCGAGCAGCGTGTCCAGCGACTCGTCCTGCGAGGGCAGGAAGTCGCCGAGGTCGGCGCCGTCGTTGTCGCCGCCGACGGGGGCGTCCAGCGACAGGGCGCTGTAGGCGGTGGAGGCGTCCAGGGTGAGCAGGACGTCCTCCTCGGTGATGTTCATGTGCGCGGCGAGCTCGGAGACGGTGGGCGAGTGGCCGAGCGTCTGGGTGAGGTCGGCCGTGGCCTTGTTGAGCTCCAGCCGGCGCTCCTGGTAGACGCGCGGCACCTTGACGGCCCAGGTGCGGTCGCGGAAGTGCCGCTTGACCTCGCCGACCATCGTGATCATGGCGTAGCCGCGGAACTCGTGGCCGAGCTCGGGGTCGAAGCCGTTGATGGCCTTCATCAGGCCGACGTACGCGGCCTGGCGCAGGTCCTCCATCGGCTCGCGCTGGTGGCGGTAGCGACGGGTGACCTCGGTGACGAGGGAGTCGTACATGGTGACGACGCGCTCACGGATGCGGGCCTTGTGCTCGTCCGAGGCTTCCGGCCTGTTCATCTCAGCCAGAAGCTGTTCGGCGGTCATTTCGTCGAGTGCGATATCCAGGACGGCCATCTGAGTAGCTCCATATGCCCGAAGGCGGCCCCGTCCATGGAAAAAGCCCAGGCAGAGGCACGCCACGTTTCTACGTGAGTGAAGCCCTCTGCTGGACTTCGGATCAAAGGATTCCCTATGGATCCCGATTTATCACCCTATATTAGGTCACAGATCGATCACAGCTTACCAGCTCACGGTCCCGAGAGGGCGGGAGCCGAGGTCAGGACGTCGCGGGCCAGCGCGAGGTCGCCCCTCAGCTCGGCGGGGAAGGCGTCCGGCTCGCCCCTGCCGCCCAGCAGGAAGCAGAACGCGACCACGTCCGCGGTCAGGTGGGCGTCCGGCGTGCCCGGGGCGGTGTCGGCGACGCCGAGCGGGATGCGCCAGTCGCCGCCGCCCGCGCCGGTGAGGGTGAGGCGCAGGGTGCGGCCGGAGCCGTCCAGGCCGGACAGGAGCATCGTCCAGGGCAGCAGGCGGGCGCACAGGTCGGCCGTGGGGCGGATGTGCTCGGGCACCGGGTCGGGCAGGCGCACCCCGGCCGCCGTGGCGGCGTCGGCGGCGTGCACCCACGTCTCCAGGCTCCTGGCCAGGACGTGGTCGCGCACGACCGTCTCCATGCCGTCCACCGTGGCCGGGGTGGCCGGGTCGAGGCCGCCCAGGTGGCGGCAGAGGGCGTCCGCCTGGGCCCGCCAGTCGCGCCTGGTCTGCTCGGGGCTGCGGGCCCGCTCGTACGCCTGCACGTCGGCCGTGCGGCCGGCCGCGTCCCGGGCGGCCAGCGGCGGGCCGAGCACGGGCGCGCCGACGGAGGCGGCCAGCAGGCCGTCCTTGGCGGCCAGGTGGGCCACGAGCTCCTGGAGCGTCCAGCCCTCGACGATGACGCGCGCCCAGTCGTCGTCCGCGGCCGAGGCCAGCAGCGCGTCCATGGCGGCGACGCGACCGGCGTACGGCAGCGCCCAGCCGGCGGTCGGCGCCGCGGGTCGGCGGCGGGCCCTGGCCCCGGCCAGGAGCTGCGGGCGCAGGGAACGGACCGGCACCGCCGGGTCCTCCATCAACGTGTCCAGATACAGGCGCTCGACAGGATCCATCACGCTTCTTCCTCCGCCAGCGCGTCGGCCAGGCGCCGCAGCGCCAGCCGGATGCGCGACTTGGCCGTGCCCTCGGGCACGCCCAGCTCCTCACTGACCTGCCGGTACGTCCGGCCGCCGAAGTAGGCCAGCTCCACCGGCCGGCGCAGCCCCTCGGGCAACGACGTCACCGCCTGCCGCACGCGCTCGGCCTCCTCGGCGGCCAGCACGGCCTCCTCCAGCCTGGCGGGCTCGCGCTCGAACAGCCTCGGTCCGAGCGCGGAGACCCGGCGGCGCTCCTCGGCGCGCACGTGGTCGACCGCGCGGCGGTGGGCGATCGTGGCCAGCCAGGCGCGCAGCGGGCCGCGTCCGGGGTCGTAGGCCAGCGGGCGCTCCCAGAACACCAGGAACACCTCCTGCGTGATGTCCTCGGCGATCACGCGGTCCCTGGTGACCCGTAAGGAGAGCCCGAAGATCAGTGCGGACAGCCGATCGTAGACCTCCCCCAGCGCCGACTCGTCGCCGCCGACCACCCGCTGGTGCAGCAGGCGGTCGTCGTACGGTGCCTCCACTGGCACCACACTCCCGTGGTCCGGACCAAGGCGGGCGGGCGCGCCGCGACCCGAGCATGTCACCATTCGCCGGAAATGTTGAGGCGAACGCCCCCCGCCACCCGCTCCGCGGCCCCGCGATAGTGTCGAACGGACGACGACCGGAGGGATCACCCGCCATGGCCACCACCCGCACCGCCACCACGCAATGGAAGGGCGCCCTGCTCGACGGCTCGGGCACCGTCTCGCTCGACAGCTCGGGCGTGGGCACGTTCGAGGTCTCCTGGCCCTCCAGGGCCGAGGCTCCCGGCGGCCGCACCTCCCCCGAGGAGCTCATCGCCGCCGCCCACTCCTCCTGCTTCTCCATGGCCCTGTCGCACGCCCTGGCCGGCGCCGGCACGCCGCCGGAGTCGCTGCGCACGAGCGCGGACGTGACGTTCCAGCCGGGCGAGGGCATCACGGGCATCGTGCTCACCGTGCAGGGGCACGTTCCGGGCATCTCGGCCGAGCAGTTCCAGGAGGCCGCCGCGACCGCCAAGGCGAACTGCCCGGTCAGCAAGGCGTTGGCGGGCACCACGATCACCCTGAAAGCCGAACTCCTCTAACAGGAACGCATTCGCGTGCGACAATTGGGTCACATGCGCGAGGTCTGGCCGGGCGAACCCTATCCACTCGGCGGCACCTGGGACGGCGTCGGCACCAGCTTTGCCGTGTTCTCCGAGGTCGCCGAGCGGGTCGAGCTGTGCCTTTTTCACGACGACGACAGCGAGGAGCGGGTGCCGCTCCCGGAGGTCGACGGCTTCGTCTGGCACGGCTACCTGCCGGGGATCCAGCCGGGCCAGCGGTACGGCTACCGCGTCCACGGGCCGTACGAGCCGTCGCAGGGGCGTCGCTGCGATCCCTCCAAGCTGCTGCTCGACCCCTACGCCAAGGCCATCGACGGCGAGCTGACCTGGAACGAGGCG
This sequence comes from Nonomuraea sp. NPDC004702, assembly GCF_053601695.1. NCBI lineage: Bacteria > Bacillati > Actinomycetota > Actinomycetes > Streptosporangiales > Streptosporangiaceae > Nonomuraea > Nonomuraea sp. NPDC004702. Next base: position 121,273 of record NZ_JBSGCE010000006.1, on the reverse strand, counting down.
CTGTTCCCCTACTACTTCACCGATCCGTCGGTGCGCAACAGGGAGGACAGCGCCCCGTACATGCCGAAGAACGTGGTGATCAACCCGTTCTTCGAGTGGGGCAACGACCGGCCGCCACGCATCCCGTACCACGAGACGGTGATCTACGAGGCGCACGTGCGGGGGCTGACCATGCGCCACCCGGGCGTGCCCCAGGACCTGCGCGGCACGTACGCCGGGGTCGGGCATCCGGCGATCATCGAGCACCTGCTGTCCATCGGGGTGACGGCGGTCGAGCTCATGCCGGTGCACCACTACGTGCCCGAGCACTTCCTGGTGGCCCGGGGGCTGACCAACTACTGGGGCTACAACACGATGGCCTACCTGGCCCCCCACGGCCGCTACTCCGGCTCCGGCACCCGCGGCCAGCAGGTGCTGGAGTTCAAGGCGATGGTGCGGGCGCTGCACGAGGCGGGCATCGAGGTCATCCTCGACGTGGTCTACAACCACACCGCCGAGGGCGACCACATGGGCCCCACGCTGGGCTTCCGGGGCATCGACAACGTCAACTACTACCGCCTGCACGACGGCGACCGGCGTTACTACCTCGACTACACCGGGTGCGGCAACTCGCTCAACGTGCGCTCGCCGCACGCGCTGCAGCTCATCATGGACTCGCTGCGCTACTGGGTGCTGGAGATGCACGTCGACGGCTTCCGCTTCGACCTGGCCTCGGCCCTGGCCAGGGAGCTGCACGACGTCGACCGGCTGAGCGCGTTCTTCGACCTCATCCAGCAGGACCCGGTGATCTCGCAGGTGAAGCTGATCGCCGAGCCCTGGGACGTCGGGCCGGGCGGCTACCAGGTCGGCAACTTCCCGCCGCTCTGGACGGAGTGGAACGGCAAGTACCGCGACATCGTGCGCGATTTCTGGAGGGGCACCAACTCCGCGCTCCCCGAGTTCGCCTCCCGCCTGACCGGCTCGGCCGACCTGTACGAGTCCTCCGGCCGCCGCCCGGTGGCCTCGATCAACTTCGTCACCTGCCACGACGGCTTCACCCTGACCGACCTGGTCTCCTACGACCACAAGCACAACGAGGCCAACGCCGAGGAGAACCGCGACGGCACCAACGACAACCGGTCCTGGAACTGCGGCGCCGAGGGCCCGGTGGAGGACCCGCACATCGTCGCCCTCCGCCGCCGCCAGCGCCGCAACTTCCTGACCACGCTGTTCCTGTCGCAGGGTGTGCCGATGCTCTCCCACGGCGACGAGATCGGCCGCACCCAGCGGGGCAACAACAACGCCTACTGCCAGGACAACGAGCTGGCCTGGATCGACTGGTCGATGCTGCACGCCGAGTCCGACCTGCTGGAGTTCGTCAAGACGTTGTCGAAGCTGCGCCGCGAGCACCCGGTCTTCCAGCGCCGCCGCTTCTTCCACGGCCGCCACCCCGACAACGGCAAGCGCGACCTGGTCTGGCTGACCCCGGGCGGCAAGGAGATGACGGCCGGCGACTGGCACACCGGCTACGCCAAGTCGCTGATGGTCTACCTCAACGGCGAGGCCATCACCGAGCCCGGCCCGCGCGGCGAGCGGATCGTGGACGACTCCTTCCTCCTGCTCATCAACGCCCACCACGAGAACCTGTCGTTCACGCTGCCGGGGCCGGAGTTCGGGGCCGAGTGGCTGCCGGTGCTCGACACCTGTCACGACGTGGTGGAGGAGGCGTTCGGCGACGAGCGGTGGCGGGCGGGCGACCTGGTGGCGGTGACCGGCCGGTCCTTCCAGGTCCTGCGGCTGCCCAGGGAGCCGCAGACGCCCTAGCCGCCGGGCCGGTGTCGCCGCCGGGCCGTCAGAAGACGCGGGCGATGCCGGCCGTGACGAGGAGCAGCGCGAACGTGGTCACCCCGGCCACGCCGTGCAGGACCACGGCGAGCACCGGGAAGCCGGTGGCCCGGCGCTGGTGGCGTCCGCCGCCGAGCCAGCGGGTGAACATCGTGAAGCCCAGCAGCGCGGCCACGGTGAGCCCGCAGAGGGCGAGCCAGGCCAGCGGGGCGCGGCCGGTCAGCAGGTAGGCCACCCAGCAGGCCAGCGACGCGGCCGCGAGCGCCGGATGGGACAGCAGCAGCGTCACCGGGAAGCGGGTGACCTTGGCCTCCTGGCGGCGCAGGCCGCCGGCCGAGAGCCAGCGGTAGAGCAGGTAGATCCCGATCAGTGCGGCGATCGTCCATGTGACGGCGGTGAGCAGGCCCATGTCCCCTCCCGGCGAGGCTCTGCCGCCACCGTATGCAGTCTCCGGGCCTTTCGTCCTTCAGTTACTCAGAAGTGCTGTCAGCCGCAAAACCCCCGGGGACGGTTTGTCGGTGGGGTGTGCCAAGGTAGAGGAGTGCGGCGCATCTATCCCGACTTTCAAGACAATCCGGACATCCCCGAGGCGTACGCCTACCCCGAGGGGCGGCCCTGGCTGCGACTCAACATGGTCTCCAGCGCCGACGGCGCGGCGTGGCTGCAGGGGCGCTCGGGCGGGCTGTCGAGCAGGGGCGACAAGCGCATCTTCGCCGTCCTGCGCGGGTTGTCCGACGTGATCGTCGCGGGGGCGGCGACCGTGCGCACCGAGGGCTACGGCCCGGTCAAGCCGCGCGCCTCCTGGTCGTCGATCCGGGCCGGGCGTCCCGACGTGCCGCCGATCGCGGTGATCACCCGCAGCCTCGACCTCGACCTCGACGGCGAGCTGTTCACCGACGCGACCAACCCGACGATCGTGATCACCTGCGAGTCCGCGCCCGCCGAGCGCCGCAAGCTGGCCGGCCGGCGGTCCGACCTGATCATCGCCGGCGACGACGGCGTCGACATGCGGCTGGCCGTGCGCGAGCTGCACGAGCGCGGCCTGACCCGCGTCCTGTGCGAGGGCGGCCCGCGCATCAACGCGCAGCTGTCCGCCGACGACCTCATCGACGAGTTGTGCCTGTCGGTGAGTCCCATGCTGGTCGCGGGCGGCGCGGCCCGCATACTGAACGGCGTGGCCGCGCAGGTCCCGCTTGACCTCCGCCAGGTCCTGGAAGAGGAGGGGGTCCTCTTCTGCAGATACACGAGGGAGCAGAGCCCATGACCGAGCAGCCCGTCGAAGAGCCGGAGCCGGTGCCCAACCTCCCGGTCCGGCCGCCCGTGCCGCCGATGCTGGCCAAGCCGGTCAAGGCCATGCCCAAGCAGGACGGCACCCTGTTCTACGAGCCCAAGTGGGACGGCTTCCGCTGCATCGTGTTCAGGGACGGCGACGAGGTCTACCTCGGCAGCCGCAACGAGCGTCCGTTCACCCGCTACTTCCCCGAGCTGGTCGAGGCGGTCAAGGCCGAGCTGCCCGGCAAGGTGGTGATCGACGGCGAGATCGTGCTGCCCCGGGGGGCGCAGCTCGACTTCGACGCCCTCCAGCAGCGCATCCATCCGGCCGCCTCGCGGGTCAAGCTGCTCTCGGAGCAGACGCCGGCCCAGTTCATCGCCTTCGACCTGCTGGCCGTGGGCGACGAGTCGCTGATGGAGGAGCCGTTCGCCGAGCGGCGGCGGCGGCTGGAGGAGCTGTTCCCGCACCAGGGCGGGTCCGTCCGGCTGACGCCGGTCACCACCGCCGACGAGCAGGCGCGCGAATGGTTCGACGCCTTCGAGGGGGCGGGCCTCGACGGCATCATCGTCAAGCCGGGCGACCAGCCGTACGTGCCCGACAAGCGCACGATGTTCAAGGTCAAGCACGAGCGCACGGCCGACGTGGTGATCTGCGGCTACCGCGAGCACAAGACCGGGCCCATCGTCGGCTCCCTGCTGCTCGGCCTCTACGGCGACGACGGCCGGCTGCATCACGTGGGCGTGGCGGCCTCGTTCCCCATGGCGCGCCGGGCCGAGCTGGTGGAGGAGCTCAAGCCGTACCTGGCGGAGCTGAGCGAGCACCCGTGGGGCCACTGGGCCGAGCAGGCCACGGCCAACGCCGGGCAGCCGGCGGCGGGGCCCGCGACCGGCGGGCAGCGGGTGCCGGGCGCGGTGTCGCGGTGGAACGCCAAGAAGGACCTGTCGTTCATCCCGCTCCGGCCCGAGCTGGTGATCGAGGTGGCCTACGACCAGATGGAGGGCGACCGGTTCCGGCACACGGCGCACTTCCGGCGGTGGCGGCCCGACCGCACGCCCGAGTCGTGCACGTACGAGCAGCTGGAACGGCCGGTCAGCTACGACCTCGACGACATCCTCGCCCGTTAGGGGGCAAAGCGGTCTAGTCTCTCCCTTATGACCACCGGTGATGAGCTCAAGGCGGCCGTGTCCGCGCGGCGCGACCTCGGCCCCGACTTCGAGGACGCCCTGGTGGAGTCGTTCCTCGACAAGGTGGGCCAGGAGGTCGACCGGCGGGTCGACGAGCGCCTGGCCGGCACGGCCCCGCGCGCCAAGGCGCCCGCCAGGGGGTCCGACGGCCAGCGGCTGGCGCTGGCGATCGTCTCGCTCTCGCTGGGCACGCTTTCCACGGTCGCGCTCGCCTTCGCGGGGGGCGGGCGGGCGATGGCGCTGATCCCGATCTGGGTCGGGATCATCATCGTGAACGTCGTCTTCAACGGCTCCCGCGAGAAGTAACCCCCTCCGGGGGCGGGCTTCCGGGTCAGGTCAGCCAGATGAGGCCGGCGAAGCGGCCGCCGGGCTGTTCGCGGCGGTGGGAGTAGAGCTCGGCGGACTCGATGGTGCAGCGCGCGTCGTGCCGCACGTCGGCGACGCCCGCCGCCCTGAGCTGGGACTCGATCCCGGCCCGCAGGTCGAGCGCCGGGGTCCCCCACGACGTCGTGGACCACGTCGGCGGCACCTTCGAGGCCACCTGCGCGCGCAGGTCCTCGGGCACCTCGTAGCAGCGGCCGCAGGCGCCGGGGCCGATCAGCGCGACCATCCGGCCCGGCCGGGCGCCCTTGGCCGCCATGGCCTCGACCAGGGCGGTGGCCACGCCCGCCTCCGTGCCGGGACGTCCGGAGTGGGCGGCGCCGACCATGCGCGCCTCGGGGTCGGCCAGCAGCACGGCCGGGCAGTCGGCGCCCAGCGAGGCCAGCGCCAGGCGCGGCTCGGTGGTGAACACGCCGTCGAGCGGCGGCGGGTCGTCGCCGAACGGCTCGCTCACGTAGGCGACGTCGGCGCTGTGGACCTGGCGCATGTAGACGACGGCGCGCACGCCCAGCTCGGCCGCCAGGCCCTCGCGGTTGGCCCGTACGGCCGCCGGGTCGTCGCCGACCATGCCGCCGAGGTTGCGTGAGCCGTACGGCGGGGCGCTGACCCCTCCGTGGCGGTCGGTGACGACGGCGTGCACTCCGGGGGCCAGCAGCATGCCCCGATCCTAGCCGGGCTGAGGCGAGAAGCCGGGGCCGCCCGGGGAATCGCCGGGCTGAGGCGAGGAGCCGGGCTGTGGCGAGGAGCCGGGCTGTGGGGAGGAGCCGGGGCCGCCCGGGGAGGAGCCGTGCAGGATGGTGCCGGGCGGGCGGCCGAGCTCCAGGTACATGTTCACCTCGTCGAAGCGCCATTCGCCCACCTCGACCACGTTCGGCAGCCGCCCCCACTCGCGGAACCCGAGGCTCTCGTACAGCGCGATCGCGCCGTGGTTGTTGCCGCGCGCCCGCAGCGTGAGCGTCTCGATGCCGGCGGCGCGGGCGTCGTCCGCGAGGCCGGACACGACCACCCGGCCGAGCCCGAGCCCGCGTGCCTGCGGGTGGGCCATGACCTTGCCGATCTCGCCGGAGTGCCGGAAGACCGCCTCCTGGCCGCGCCGCCACAGGCCCATGGCCTGCACCGTGCCGTCGACCGTGGCGAGGGCGAGCCGCCCCTCGCCCTTCCTGGCCATCGCGAGCGTGGCCTCCACCCACGGGTCGGTCTCGTCCCTGGAGGGCGGCGCCAGGTAGCCGACCGCGCCGCCCAGCTCGACGACGGCGTGCAGCACGCGGTGGACGGCGGCGAACAGGGGCTCGTCGGCGGTTTCCGGCCAGGTCAGGTCGATTTTCACGGAAGACCATTATGCCCCGATCCATCCGGGGCTGGCCCGCTCGTGGCAAGCAAGCATATGCTTGGGCGCGTGCCTGACTACCGCAATCTCATCGGCGGCGAGCTGGTCCCCGCGGACCGGACGATGGACACCGTCAACCCCGCCACGGGCGAGGCGTGGGCCCGGATCCCGGCCAGTGGCGCGCGCGAGGCCGAGGCCGCCGTGGCGGCGGCGCGGGCGGCCTTCCCCGCCTGGTCGGCCATGCCCGCCCTGGGCCGGGCGCACTTCCTGCGCAAGGTGTCGGAGGTGTTCACCCGGCACGCCGAGGAACTGGCCCGGCTGGAGACCCGCGACAACGGCCGCATCCTGCGCGACACGCTCAAGAAGGACCTGCCGGGTATGGCGTACCTGTGGCAGCTGGCCGCCGGGCAGTGCCTGGAGGCGGTCAAGGGCGACACCGTCCTGCTCGGGCCCGACACGCTCGGGCTGACGCGGCGCGAGCCGTACGGGGTGGCGGTCTGCATCATCCCCTGGAACTCCCCCATTTCCACCTTCTCCGCCAAGGCGGCCTACGCCCTGGCCGCCGGGAACACGGTGATCGTCAAGCCCGCCGAGCAGGCCGGCGCGTCGGTGCTGCGGCTGGGCGAGCTGCTGGCCGAGGTGTTCCCGCCGGGCGTGCTGAACATCGTCAGCGGGCTCGGGGAGGAGGTCGGCGACGCGCTCGTCCGGCACCGGGACGTCGGCAAGATCAGCCTCACCGGCTCCACGGCCACCGGCCAGGCCATCACCCGGGCCTCGGCGGACGCGCTGAAGCCGCTGACGTTCGAGCTGGGCGGCAAGTCGCCCAACATCGTCTTCCCCGACGCCGACCTGGACGCCGCCGCGCAGGGCGTCACCGTGAACTCCGTCTACACCGGCAACGCCGGGCAGGTGTGCGTGGCCGGGTCGCGCATCCTCGTCCATCGGTCGATCTGGGACGACCTGCTCGGGCGGATCAGGCACATCTGCGCCGGGCTGGTCCTGGACGACCCCCTTGACCTGGCCACGACCATGGGCCCGATCGTGTCGGCCGGGCAGTTCGAGCGGGTGCGCTCGTACCTGGAGACGGCCGAGAAGGAGGGGGCCGAGCTGGTCTTCGGCGGGCGGTCGGGGGCCGAGGTGGTGCCCGGCCTGCCGGGCGGCTACTGGGTGGAGCCCACGCTCTACACGACCGAGGACAACGGCCTGCGCATCTGCCAGGAGGAGATCTTCGGGCCGGTGGCGGTGGCCATCCCGTTCGAGAGCGACGAGCAGGCGCTGGAGATCGCCAACGACTCGCCGTACGGGCTGGCGGCCGGGGTGTGGACGCGGGACCTCGGACGGGCGCACCGGTTCGTGCGGGATCTGCAGAGCGGCACCGTGTGGGTGAACACCTACCGCCAGATGCCTCCGGGCCTGCCGTTCGGCGGCGTGAAGGACAGCGGGTACGGCCACGATTCCGTCCTGGAGTACACCCGGGAAAAGGCGGCCATCATCCAGATTTAGTTAGATAGATTCCCTCCATGAGCGAGGGGATCAACGACCAGTCCGAGCTGACCGAGCTGTCCGAGGCAGCCGCCCAGTCGCGGGCGTCCGTGCTGCGCAGCCGAGCCGAATCGTACATCGCGCTGTCGCGGCACGAGGCCGCTATCGCCGATCTGACCGAGTCGATAACGCTGGTCCCGGACAACGCCCGGGCCTGGCGGCTGCGCGGCGAGAGCCATCGGGTCATCGAGCGGTACGAGGCCGCCCTGGCCGACTTCGACGAGTCGTTGAGACTGGAACCCGACAGCGCGTACGCGCTGGGCTCGCGCGGGCAGGCGTACGCGGCGCTCGGCCGGCTGGAGGAGGCGATGGACGACTTCGACCACGCGCTCACCCTCGCCCCCGAGTCCCTGTGGATCCTGGAGGCCAAGGCCGACGCCCTGGTGGACATGGACCGGCTGGACGAGGCCCTGGACGAGCACGCCAAGATCATCGCGTTGAACGAGGAGCTGGCGTACTCGTGGGTGGCGCGCGGTGACCTGTACCAGCGCATGCACCTCTACAGCGAGGCCATCGCCGACTACACCAGGGCCCTGGAGGCCGACCCCGACCACGTGCGGGCGCTCAGCCGGCGCGGCGAGGCGCTGCGCATGACCGACCGCTACCAGGAGGCGCTGGCCGACCTGAACCGAGCGGTCGAGCTCGACCCCGACAACGACCGCGCGTTCGGCAGCCGGGGCGCGGTGCTGAGCGAGATGGGCGACAACGAGGCCGCGCTGCGCGACCTGGACCGCGCCATCGAGCTGGATCCCGAGTACATCTGGGCCTACCGGGTGCGCGGCGAGATCTTCCAGGAGATGGAGCGGCACGAGGAGGCGGTGAGCGACTTCACGCTGGCCCTGCGCCTGGAGTTCGGCGACGACTAGGCCATCGCGACTAGGCCATCGCGACCAGGCCGACGCGACCAGGCCGACGCGAGCGGCGGGCCGCCCCGGAGGGCGGCCCGCCGTCGTCAAGGCACCTCTTTGACAGCGCCTTGCGTCAGAGCGCCAGCAGGGCGTTCACCGGCAGGCGGCTGTCGGACAGCGGCCGTACGGCGATGCGCAGCAGGGCCAGCGCGTTGTCGTCGCCGGCGATGCGGTTGGCGCTGAGCCCGCCGCACGCCTGGCAGTGGTGGATGATCAGCCACTCCCCGTCCGGCCTGACGGTGACGCTGAGCGCCGCCATCGGGCCCCGGCAGCCCGCCCGCCGGTCCCCCGGGATCCGGTGGTCGACGTGCAGGCTGGTCAGGCAGTGCGGGCAGTGGTTGCGGTGCGCCGTGCCGGGCGCGTCCATCGGTACGTCCAGCCGGCAGCCGACGCAGCGGAACGCGTCGCCGCGCTCGTCACGTCGCACGGCCTTGGGCTGTTGCGGCCTGGCCCGGCCAGGGTTCCTCCTGGGCATGTCACAGGTCGCCGAACGCTTCGAGCGGGAACGGCGGCTGCGCGAGCGGGCGTACGGCCATGCGCATGAGGATGAGCTGGTTGTCGTCCGCGCAGATCGGGTTGGACGTCAGCTCGCCGCAGCGCGAGCAGCGATGGATGATCATCCAGTCGCCGGTGCGGAGGACCGCGATGGAGATCGGGTTCATCCGCGACCGGCACTCCGACGGGCCGCCCTCCACCCGGTCGAGCACGTGCAACGAGTGCAGGCAGCTCGGGCAGTGGTTACGGCGGACGCCGCCGGGCGCGTACGCGGCGACGGTCAGGCCGCAGCGGACGCAGGCGAAGGTGTCGGTGCTGATGATGGAACGAGGTTTGCCGTTGGCAGACAACCTGGGTTCTCCTTGCCGGATTTGTCGTGAAAAGGCAGCAAGGGAGCGCCGAGCGGGCCTCACAGGCACGCTGGTGCCACAGGCGGTCCGGCCCATTGAGGCCAGGACTTCAGATACTCGTCCTCAGGCTCTGGAACACAGGGAGGCGAGCACACCCGCGGCACGAGAGAGGCGCGCTGGGCGCCGTGCCGGTCATCAACCCACCTCCACAAGTCGCACCGAACAGGACGGTTGCCAGGCTAACCACCCCCTCCGGTCGCGCGCCAACGGTTTTCCCGGGCCCTGGAGATCGACCGAATATCGTTCTAGTGTTCGTCCATGGGGATCGGGCTGACCGAGGAACACCGGGCGCTGGCGGACTCCGTGCGGGGGCTGGCGGGGCGTACCGTCGAGCACCGGGCGCTGGCCGGGCAGGGGCTGCTGGGGCTGCACCTGCCGGAGGAGCACGGCGGGCAGGGGTACGGGCTGGTCGAGTTGTGCGTGGCGCTGGAGGTGCTGGGCGAGCTTCGGGTGGCGGGGCCGTACCTGCCGGGTGTGCTGGCCTCGGCGGCGCTCGCCCGGTCCGGGCGGCCGCTCGCGCCCGGCCTGCTGCGCGGGCTGGCCGACGGGTCGCTGACGGCGGCCGTCGTGCTCGGGCCGCTCGCCCTCGGGGCGGCCGACGTGCTCGGGCCGCTCGCCCTCGGGTCGTCCGGGGCCGACCTGTTCCTCGTTCCGCACGGTGACGGGTGGGCGCTGCTCGACCGGGCCGGCGTGCGCGCCGAGCCCGCCGAGGGCGTCGACCTGGACCGGGATCTGTGCACGGTCACGGCCGTCGCGGGCCGCGACGTCCCGCCGGAGCGCCTGCTGGGGCCGGTGCCGGTGCGGGAGCTGGCCGCGGTGCTGCTGGGCGCCGACGCGTGCGGCACCGCCGCCTGGGCAGTCGGCACGGCCGCCGCCCACGCCAATGTACGCGAGCAGTTCGGCCGCCCGATCGGCCAGTTCCAGGGCGTCAAGCACCGGGTGGCGGCCGCCCTGGTCGCCTTGGAGCAGGCCCGCGCCGCCGTCTGGGACGCCGCCCGCGCCTTGGACACCCCACCTACGGACGCCCCGCCCACGGACGGGCCCGCCGGGCTCGGCGGGCTCGGTGACGACGTGCGGCTGGCCGTCGGGGTGGCGGCGGTGCTGGGGCCGGACGCGGCGGTGCGCTGTGCGGCCGACGCCATCCAGGTGCTCGGCGGCATCGGCTACACCTTCGAGCACGACGCCCACCGCCACTACCGCCGCGCCCTGTCCGGCCGCATGCTCGCCGGCGACCCGGGGCCGTGGGCCGAGCAGGTCGCCGAGCTGGCCCTGGCGGGCGCCCGCCGCGCGATGGAGCCCGACCTGCCCGAGGAGTCCGTCCCGCTCAGGGAGGCGATCAGGGCGGAGGCCGAGTCGTTGCGACGCGAGGAGCCGCTCACCCGGCTGGGCCGGTTCGCGCGGGAGGGCTGGATCATGCCCTACCTGCCCAGGCCGTGGGGCCGCGCGGCCACGCCGCTGGAACAGGTGATCATCCACCAGGAGTTCCGCGACCTCAAGCGTCCCAACCTGGGGATCGCCGCCTGGGCGGTCCCGTCCATCGTCACGTACGGCACCCCCGAGCAGCGGGACCGTTTCCTGCCCAGGACGTTCACCGGCGAGCTCGTGTGGTGCCAGCTGTTCAGCGAGCCGGGCGCCGGGTCCGACCTGGCCGGCCTGTCCACCAGGGCCACCCGCGTGGCGGGCGGCTGGTCGCTGACCGGCCAGAAGATCTGGACGTCCCTCGCCCAGTACGCCCACTGGGGCATCTGCCTGGCCCGCACCTCCCCCGGCAGGCCCAAGCACGAGGGGATCACGTACTTCCTGGTGGACATGTCCGCCCCCGGCGTCACGATCAGGCCGCTCAAGGAGATCAACGGGGACGAGATCTTCAACGAGGTCTTCCTCGACGACGTCTTCGTCCCGGACGACCTGGTGGTGGGCGAGGTGGACGGCGGCTGGCGGGTGGCCCGCGACACGCTCTCCCATGAGCGGGTCGCGCTCGGCGACTCCTGGGGGCCGGGCTCCCGGCACACCGACATGATCCGGCTGATCGGGACCCTGCCGCCGCTGCGGCAGTCGCAACGCGAGCAGGCGGGCCGCCTGTGGGCCGAGGGCCAGGCGATCTCGGCGCTCGGGCTGCGCGTGACGCTGTCCAGGCTGGCCGGGGCCGACCCGGGGCCCGCCTCCAGCGTGCGCAAGCTGCTCGGCATGCGGCACGCGCAGGCGGTCTCGGAGTTCTGCTGGTCGCTGGCGCCGTCCGACCGCCACTGGAACCGCATGATCCTGACCGCCCGGGCCTTCACCATCGGCGGCGGCACCACGGAGGTGCAGCTCAACATCATCGCCGAGCGCGCGCTGGGCCTTCCCCGCGATCCGTGACGCCCGCCCGCACGCACCTGACCTCGGCCGACATCGACAGGTGACGGGCGGCGAGCCCGGGCATGGCGGTCACCCCGAAGGCGGTCCGGTCCACGCGGGCGGCGACCACGACGGTGAAGCCGTTGGCGGTCACGTCGCAGCGCTCGACGGTGAGGGTGAGCGGGCGCTCGACGCCGGTGACGGTGAGCGTGCCGGTCAGCGTCCCGTCGCCGGTGGGCCCGCCGGTGAAGGTGATGAGGGGGTGGCGGACGGCGTCGAGGAAGCGGGACGAGCGCACGGTCTCGTCGCGCCGGTGGTTGCCGGTGTGGAAGCCGGCGGCGTCGATCTCCACGTGCACGCGGGAGTCGGCGAGCGGTTCGGCGACCTCCACGGTGCCGCCCCTGACGTCGAAGGTGCCGTGGGCGCGGGCGAGGCCGTACAGGTGCCGGGTGGTGAAGCGGATCGCGGAGTTCTCGGTGTCGATCTCGTAGCGGCCCAGCAGGGGGAGGTTCGTCATGGGTCCATTGCACGGCGGCGGGGTGGCCGTGCGGCAGGGCGAGCCGTCGGTCACCGGGGCGACGATCGGCGGGAGCGCATGCGACTTTCGTATGGTTTCCCGCTTACCCGATATTTACGGCATGTGGGGATGTCGTAGCGTTTGCGGCATGGGTGCAGGGGCGTGTCGCCGTTCCCGCGTGCTGGACGTGGCCATCGCGGGCGGATTCGCGCTGCTGGACACCGGCTCGACGCTGCTCGGCCTGTCGTGGTGGCCCGAGCGTCCCGGTCCGCTCGCCTGGGCGCTGCTGGCGGTCCAGGCGGCCGCGTGCCTGTCGCTGGTGGTCCGCCGCCGGGCGCCGCTGACGGTCCTGGGCGTGCTGGGGACGTACACGCTCGTGGTGACGTTGCTGATCTCGCCGGGCGGGGTGCTGGTCCCGGCCGGGCAGGGGAACGTGTGGGCGCCGTTCGCGACCATCGCGGCGGCGTACGGACCGCTCTACGACCGCAGGGACCGGCGGATCGCCGTCGCCGCGCTGGCCGCGTACACGATGGTGATCGCGCGGGTGTGGGACCCGTCGGCAGGCGTGCTGGTCGACGGGGTGCTGCGCACGGCCGTCGGCCCGCTGCTCGCGCTCTACCTCGACGGACGGCGGCGGGTGCTCAGGATGCTGGTCGAACGCGCCGAGCGCGCAGAACGCGAGCGGCACCTGCTGGCCGAGCAGGCCCGCGCCGAGGAGCGCGCCCGGCTGGCCGGCGAGATGCACGACGTCGTCACCCACCGGGTGAGCCTCATGGTGCTGCAGGCCGGCGCGCTGCGGGTCACCGCGGCCGACGAGCACACCCGGCAGACCGCCGAGGAACTGCGGGCCGCGGGCTGCCAGGTGCTCGACGAGCTGCGGGACCTGATCGGCGTCCTGCGCACCGCGCCGGAGCCGGAGGTGCCGCCGTCGGCGGCCGACTTCGCCGCGCTGGTCGCCGAGTCCGCCTCCGTGGGCACCCCGGCCGAGCTGGTCGAGGAGGGCGACCGGGCGCTGGCCTCGCCGGTGGTGGGGCGCACGGCGTACCGGATCGTGCGCGAGGCGCTGACCAACGTGCGCAAGCACGCGCCGGGCGCGCGGGTGCAGGTGCGGATCGAGTACGGCCAGGCGCGGGTACGGCTCACGGTGCGCAACACGCCGCCGACCGGCCTGCCCGGCGGCCCCCTGGCCGGCACCGGCTCCGGCCTCGGCATCGCCGACCTGCGGCGGCGGGTCGAAGTCGTGCACGGCACGCTGCGCGCCGGGCCGGCCCCCGACGGCGGGTTCACCGTCGAGGCCGTTCTCCCGGCGTACGTGGCGACATGATCAGGGTCGTGGTCGTGGACGACGAGCCGATGGTCTGCCGTTTCCTGCGCACCATCCTCGGCTCGGCGCCCGACATCGAGGTCGTGGACGAGGCCCACGACGGCGCCGCCGGCGTCGAGGCGGTCGTGCGCAGCCGTCCGGACGTCGTGCTGATGGACCTGCGCATGCCCCGCGTGGACGGGCTCACCGCGATCGAACGCCTGGCCGAGCTGCCCCGGCCGCCGGTCGTCGTGGTGCTGACGACGTTCGACGCCGACGAGTACGTCCTGCGCGCCCTGCGCGCGGGGGCCGCCGGTTTCCTGGTCAAGTCCACGCCGCCGGAGGACCTGATCGGGCTCGTCCGGGTGGCCGCCGAGGGGCACACCGTGCTGTCGCCGGTCGCCGCCCGCAGGCTGGTGGCGGCCTCGGCCGCCGCGGACCCGGCCCGCGCCCGCGCCCGCGAGCTGCTGGAGTCGCTGACCGGACGCGAGCGCGAGGTGCTGGCCTGCCTCGGCGAGGGGCTGTCGAACGCGCAGATCGCCGCCCGCCTCCACCTGGCCGAACCCACCGTCAAGGGGTACGTGTCGCGCCTGCTGGACAAGCTGGGCTGCCACAACCGCACCCAGGCGGGCCTCATCGCCCACGACGCGGGCCTGACCCGGTAGGCGCCGCGGGCGGCGGGTTTGGCGGCGGGTTTGGCGGCGGAGCAGCGAGGTAGGTGATAAGCCGCAAAGGGGGACAAAAGCCATGAGTAATCCGCAACAGCCCGAACTTCGCCGGTCGGGTAAGTCCGGCGCGAACTCGAAATCCACCGACGCCGTGCCGGAGTCCAAGAGCGGCGGCAAGCGGGCCGGTCGTCCGCACGGCAGCGACAAGGGACACAAGGGCGGCGGCAAGGGCGGCGGCGTGCCTCCGGGCCAGCACCCGCCGTATCCGGGGTGAGCGGGATGAAGGGCAGCCTGCAGTTCATCGGCAACGCGACCACGCTGATCCGCTACAACGGCTTCACGCTGCTGACGGATCCCAACTTCCTGCACCGCGGCCAGCGGGCGTACCTGGGCTACGGCCTGAGCTCGCGCCGGCTGAAGGACCCGGCCATCGACGTGTCGGACCTGCCGCCCATCGACGCGGTGGTGCTCTCGCACCTGCACGGGGACCACTGGGACCGGGTGACGGAGAAGGGCCTGGACAAGGGCACCCAGATCATCACCACCCGGCAGGCGGCGCGCACGCTGCGCCGCCGCGGCTTCGGCCGCAGCACGGGCCTGGAGGTGTGGGAGCAGCACGAGCTGAGCGGCCCGCAGGGCAGCGTGACCGTCACCGCCCTGCCCGCCAGGCACGCGCCCGGCCCCGCCGAGACGCTGCTGCCGCCGGTGATCGGGACGATGCTGGAGTTCCGCGGCCCCGAGGGCCTGGTGGAGCTGCGCCTGCACATCAGCGGCGACACCCTGCTCGACCGCCGCCTGGAGGCGATCCCGCGTCGCTTCCCGGAGGTCGACCTCGCGCTCGTGCACCTGGGCGGCACCCGCCTGCTCGGCACCCTGCTGGTCACCATGGACGGCGAGCAGGGCGCGACCTGGGTCGACCTGATCAACCCGCACACCGTGGTGCCGGTGCACTACGACGACTACGGCGTCTTCAGCTCACCGCTGGACGACTTCCGGCACCACATCGAGCAGGTGGGCCTGGCCGACCGGGTGGTCTACCTGGAACGCGGCGAGACCCGCGAACTGGCGCCGCACCACCTCGTGCGCCGCTGAGCGCTCGCTCCACACCCGTCCGGGCCCACACCCGCCCGGACGGGCACCCGCCCGAACCTGAACCCGTCCGAGAGACGCACCCCGTTGGAAGCGCGCACCCGTCCGGACCCGCACCCGCCCGGGCCCGCACCCCGTCCGAGGCGGGCACCCGTCCGAGGCGCGCATCCCGCCCGAGGCGCGCAGTCGTCCGGGCCCGCGCCCGGCCGGGGCCGTTTCGGGACGGGTGCTTCGGCGTTTCGCCGGGGATGAGGTTTCTTCTACTCGGATGAAGAATCCCCTACCGGGGGCGGAAGTTTACATATCCGATTTCTCCCCCAGTGGGAGGTACGGGAGTTACCTTCGATCTCGGCCGCACCTCCTGTGCCGCCGCACGGCCGGGCCGTCGGGTCCCGTCCCAGGCGCCGGGTCCGGCCGTGCGGCCCACAGCCGCCGCCCTGCTCAGGAGAGCTTGGCCAGCTTCTCCGACGTCCGCTTGAACGCCTTGCCGGTCCACCTGTAGGTCTGGCGGACGAGCAGGTCGGGGCAGCACCGGGGAGCCTTGTCGCTGACCACCTTGCCACTCAGGCGCGCCTCGCCGTTCTGGACGGCGACGGTCTGGGTCTTGAAGTACCGGTTCTTGCCGAGCGTGCCGATCAGCCGCGGGGCCGAACGCCGGGACGCGCCGTCGTAGACGAAGGCCAGCACCGGGTTGCCCGCCGTGGGGCTCGGGCAGGACGAGGTGACGACGGTGTCCGGACGCCCGTCCCGCGTGAGGTCGCCGACCGCGGCGACCCGAGCGCGGACGACGTACCACTTGTCCTTCGGCCCCGGCTTGGGGCAGTGCAGCGCCCGCTCCACGACGGGCGCCCAGTCGACGCCCTGGAACGGGTCGGTCGCCGCCGGGCCGGTCGCGGCGAAGGCGGCGCCCGTGGCGAGGATCGGCGCCAGTGAGGTCGACAGGGCGACGGTCGACGCCCAGACGCGGAGTCGGCGGGCCATCGGGCTGCTCTTGTGCGTGGCGCTTGAGTTCATGACCGTTTCGATGCGGGAAACGCCTGACTGGTTCGGCCCGAACCGCGTGACTTCCGGCGTCATGCCGTCCGGAGCATGTTGTCCGTCATGCCGTCCGGTGCGTTTCGTCAGGCGGAAGGGGTGCAGGGCTTTGTGGGGACTCGACCACATTTTCGGAAGCGTCGTCCCAGCGTTACGCGCGACACGCCCAGACCTGCGGCTCGCATCCTGTACCAGCTCACGATCGCCACCGCCGTTATCGATCTGAGATGTTCGCTTATGTCTCCACCTCGCCCCCTGCCCAGGCAGCCGCCTGGCCGAGGCCGGAACGGAAGGACACCTCACATGCGCCCAGCCACCCGAGCAGCCCTCACCACCCTCGCCGTCGCGTGCTGCACCTTCAGCTCGCTGCCGGCCTGGGCGGCGCCGGCCGGGAACGCGCCGTCGTGCGTGACCGTCTGGCAGAACACCGGGACCATCACCAAGACCGGCTACGCCCGCAACGACTGCGGCTACCGGCTGCGACTGAAGATCATCTGGGCGCGCGGGACGGACGGCGCCTGCCAGACCGTGGACCCCGGCGAGACCATCTACTCGCGCGTGCCGCGCGGCGTGCGCACCTTCGACGGAGCCGACACCTGCTGACCGGCTCCCGCGAAAAGGCCGGCCCCACGACGGGGCCGGCCTTTCGGGTTGCCGACACCGGAGGTCAGCCGTCGGTGACCGGGACTCCCGCCGCGCCCGGCACGTGAGTGATCACTTCTCCTCCGGCGCGTTCCTGGCCTTGCTGGGCTGGACGCGCTTGGGCTCTCCCGGCATCTTCGGGTAGTTGGGCGGGTAGGGCAGGTCGCCGCGGTCGTCGGCGGCGTACATCTCCAGCAGGGGCTCGATCGAGTACGCCCGGTCGTCGATGGCCGCGTGCACGTCGCCCAGCTTGGCGAAGCGGGCCGGGACGGTGCGGATGTCGAAGTCGCGCGGGTCGGCGTCGGCCAGCTCGTCCCAGGTCAGCGGGGTCGAGACGGGGGCGTGCGGCTGGGCCCGGACGGAGTAGGCACTGGCGACGGTGCGGTCTCTGGCGTTCTGGTTGAAGTCGATGAAGACGCGGTCGCCGCGCTCCTCCTTCCACCACGCGGTGGTCACCAGGTCGGGATCGCGGGCCTCGACCGCCCTGGCCAGCGCGATGCCGGCGTGACGCACCTGGACGAAGTCCCAGCGGGGCTCGATGCGCACCGCGATGTGCACCCCGCGGTTGCCCGAGGTCTTGACGAACCCCGCCATGCCCAGCTCGTCGAGCACCTCGCGGGTGCGCTCGGCGGCCCGGCGCGCGGCGTCGAACTCCAGGCCGGGCTGCGGGTCGAGGTCGATGCGCAGCTCGTCGGGGTGCTCGACGTCGGCGGCCCGCACCTGCCAGGGGTGGAAGTCGATGGTGCCCAGGTTGGCGCAGTAGGCGATCGCGGCGACCTCGGTGACCCGGAGCGAGTCGGCGGTGCGGCCGCTGGGGAAGGTGACCGTGACCGACTGCAGCCACTCGGGATGCCTGGGCGGCATGCGCTTCTGGTAGATGGCCTCGGTCTGGACGCCGTCGGGATGGCGCTTGATGTTGGTCGGCCGGTCTCTGAGCGCGCGCAGGGCCCCTTCGCCGACGCTCACGTAGTACTCGACCAGCTCCCGCTTTGTCGCCCCGATCTCCGGGAAGTAGACCTTGTCGGGATTGGTGACCTTGACGGTCCGCTCCCCCACCTTGAGCTCTATGAACGGCGATGCCATGCCACCGAACCTACTCCCCCGCGCCGACAGAACAGCCGACGACAGAGCCGACAACACGGCCGACAACGGGGCCGACGTGAGAGGTGGGCCCGTCCCGGAGCCGCGTCGGTGGCGGGACCGGGGCTCGACGGGACGGACCTAAGATCATCCATCGCCGTTCCGGGCGCTGGCGCGCCACCCGGCCGGCCATCTCGGGTCGCCAGCGGCGCCAGCACGGGCGTGGGCTGTGCCGCTACGGCGAGCCGCGGACGATCTCACCCCTTGGCAGGAGGCGATGACACCCCCTTACCGACAAAGACGCGAATTCGGCCGAGAAAGGATGCTTCACCCTGCGGAGATCTCTTTTTGCCGGATCTCGTAGTCTGGACGCATGGACAAGGTGGTCAAGAGCGAGGCCGAATGGCGGGCCAGGCTCTCTCCTGAGGAGTTCCACGTGCTCAGGGAGGCCGGGACCGAGCGCCCGTTCACGGGGGAGTACGTCGACACCAAGACCGAGGGCGTGTACTCGTGCCGCGCCTGCGGCGCCGAGCTGTTCCGGTCCGACACGAAGTTCGAGTCGCACTGCGGATGGCCGAGCTTCTTCGAGCCGTCGGGGTCGGAGGCGGTGAGGCTGATCGAGGACAACAGTCACGGCATGGTGCGCACGGAGGTGCGCTGCGCCCGCTGCGACTCCCATCTCGGTCACGTCTTCCACGGCGAGGGTTATCCGACGCCGACCGACGACCGTTACTGCATCAACTCGGTCTCACTGAGGCTCGAACCCAAGGGGTGATCGATCAGCGACAGAGCGTACCGATCGTCCACAAGGGGTAGGGGCCTGCTTGTGGGCCGTGTCCATCTTCGCCACCGCTGGGTGACGATTGAGACGATCGGGCGTGTCGTGACTCAGCGGTGTGAGGTGTGCTCGAAGACGAGGGTCCGGGTGCGCTAGCCCGCCTCGGCGGCTCCCGCGGTTTCCCGGCGCACGTCAGTTCGGCCGGGGGTACGTGACACGGCAGCTGTGGTCGGACGGGCCCAGGATGTTGGCGAGGACGGGGTTCCCGTTCTCGCCGAACTCCGCCTGCACGAACACGATCGGACGCTTCACGCCGTTCGCCCTGAGGTACTCCAGGCCGCGTTTGCACAGCGTGATGGCCGCGGCGGAGTTGTCGGCGCTGTCCGGTAAGTTCGTGTAAATGCGCAGATATCCGCCTACGGTGCGGATGTCCTTGAGGTGTTTCATCGCCTTGTCGCCCCGCCCCCAACGGGCGCGGAAGTACTCGGCGGCCTCCCGGTCGGTGTGCCGCGACGGTCCGTCGGCCTTGTAACCGGCCGAGTCGCCGCCCTTCGCCGCGCCCGGGTCGTCGGCCTCGGGCAGGCTGACCTGCGCGTCGCCGGTCTCGGTCTTCCCCGTGACGGTGTCCGGCTTGCCCTGGACGGCGTCCGGCTCCGCGGCGGGGTCGGCGGCGCCGGTCCTGGCGGGCGTCCCTGAGCCGGCGGGGTCGGCAGTGGCCGGCGTGCTCGGCCGGGCCTGGCCCTTCGGCAGCTCGCGCGCCTCCGCGGCGCCCTTGCCGCTGGCCGGCGCCCGTCCCGGGTTCGCCGGGACGCCGCCCTCGGCCGCCGGGTCCTGCCGGGCCGTGGCGCCCTCCGCGCCGGCCGGGGCTCCGGAGGCGGCGACCGTGCCGCCGAACGCGCCGTTCAGGCCGAGCAGCAGCGCCACTCCCCCGGCCAGCGCCACCGCGCCCGCGGCCAGGCCCCGTGTTCCCGCACGCCCGCGCCGCCGCCGCCCACGCCGCCCGCGTCCCGCACGCACCTCCGCCGGGCCGCCGGTCACCCGCGCGTGACCCGTACGCGCCTCAGCCCGGCCGCCGGTGCGGGGCTCCGCCCGGTCGCCGGGCTGCCGGGCGGACGGTGTCGTGTCCCGTAACGCCGCATGACGGCCTGGCGCGCGCCGGCGCCCGGGGCCCTGACCTTCCGCGGACTGTTCCACCCGGCCCTCCTAGCCCCTGCGTGGACCGTGCCACCGACGTCACGCCACCGAAAGGGAATTCACCCTCGATTGTGACAAAGGGGATAGATCACTTCAGGGAGATCGTCAAGTTGGCCCCGACGTTCCTCGCTGCCTCGGGCCGCCCCGGGCCGCCCCGGGCCGCCATGACCGCTAGGGCAGGGCCGCGACGAGCTCCTGCACCGGCTTGCGGGCGCCCGTGTAGAACGGGATCTCCACGCGGGTGTGGCGGCG
The DNA here is from genome assembly GCF_053601695.1 of Nonomuraea sp. NPDC004702. NCBI lineage: Bacteria > Bacillati > Actinomycetota > Actinomycetes > Streptosporangiales > Streptosporangiaceae > Nonomuraea > Nonomuraea sp. NPDC004702. The sequence continues at coordinate 101,034 of NZ_JBSGCE010000006.1, read as the reverse complement.
GGCCTGCGCGCCGCGCAGCGTGCGCATCAGGTCGACGATGCGGTGGAGCTCGTCGGCCTCGAACGCCAGCATCCACTCGTAGTCGTTGAGCGAGAAGCAGGCCACGGTGTTGGCCCGCACGTCGGGGTAGTCGCGGGCCATCCGGCCGTGCTCGGCCAGCATCGCCCGCCGCTCGGAGTCCTCCAGCAGGTACCACTCGTAGGAGCGCACGAACGGGTAGACGCTGACGTACGCCCGCGGCTCCTCCTCGGCCAGGAAGGCCGGGATGTGGGACTTGTTGAACTCGGCCGGCCGGTGGAGCGCCATGGCCGACCAGACCGGCCTGCTGTGCCGGCCGAGGCCGGTGCGGCGGAACCGGGAGTAGACGTCCTGGAGGTCCTCGGGCGTGGGAGCGTGCCACCAGAACATGTAGTCGGCGTCGGCACGGAAGCCGGCGACGTCGTAGACCCCCCTGGTCACGACGTCCTTGCCGGCCGCCTGTGCGAGCAGCTCCTCGACCTCGTCGGCCATGTTCTCCCGGTTGCCCGGGACCTGCTCGGTCACCTGGAAGACCGACCACATGGTGTAACGGATCACCTGGTTGAGATCGCGGGCCTTCGGCCGCGGCGCGCCCTCTGTCATGTCCTTCATTCTCCTTCTCGCGACAGGTGGTCCAGAATCCGGGCCGCGGCCGTGCGGGCGGTCGCGATGCAGGCGGGGACGCCGATGCCGTCGTAGGCCGCGCCGCACACGGCGAGCCCGGCGGCGCCCGAGACCGCGGCGCGCACCCTGGCCACCCGGTCGAGGTGGCCCACGTTGTACTGCGGCAGCCCGCCGCCCCAGCGGGTGACCCGGCTGTCGACCGGCAGGCCGCGCACGCCGATCACGTCGGCCAGCTCGGCCGTGGCCAGCGACACCAGCTCGGCGTCGTCGCGCTGGAGCAGGTGCTCCTCGCCGATCCTGCCGACCGAGCAGCGTACGAGCAGCAGGTCCTGGGCCAGATGGGGCCACTTGACCGAGCTGAACGTCACCGCCTTGACCGGCCGGCCCTCCACCGGCGGCACCAGGTAGCCGCTGCCGGTCGGCGGCTGCGGGAGCGCGTCGATCGGGTAGGCGAGCGTGACGACGGCCATGCTGGCGTACTCGATCCTGGTCAGCTCGGCGGCGGCCTTGGGCACCTCGGCCTTGAGCAGGCGGGCGGCGGCGGGCGCGGGCGTGGCCAGGATGACCGCGTCGGCCTCGATCACCTCGGGCCGCGGCACCGGCCCGGCGACCAGCCGCCAGCCGTGCTCGGTGCGGTGGAGCTCGCGCACGGTCACGCCGGTACGGACGTCGGCCCCGGACGCCTTGGCCACCGCCTCGGGCAGGCCGCCCAGGCCCTGGCGCAGCGTCGTGAAGACCGGCCCGCCGTTCTTGGGCGCGTCCTCGACGATGTGCCGGGCGGCGCTCAGCAACGAGCGCTCGGCCCTGGCGACGGCCGCGACCTGCGGCATCGTCGCCTCCAGCGACAGCATGTCGGAACGGCCGGCGTAGACCCCGCCGAGCAGCGGCTCGACCAGGCGCTCGACGATCTCACCGCCCATCCTGGCCCGGATGTAGGAGGCCACGGACACGTCGGTGCGCACCAGCGTGGGCGGCAGGACCTGGTCGAGGGGCACCCGCAGCAGGCCGCCGGGCGAGACGATGCCGGACCTGGCCAGCTCCGCCAGGTCGGCCGGCACGCCCATGACGTGCCCCTTCGGCATCTGCCGCAGCGCGCCCCTGGAGTAGACGGCCGACCGCACGGTGCCGGGCAGGACCAGCTCGTCCTCCAGCCCGACGGCCTTGGCCAGCTCGACGCCCTCCGGCCGGCGGGCCAGCATGGCCTCGGCCCCGGCGTCGAGGCTCACCCCCGCGACCTCGGAGGCGTGCAGCTTGCCGCCGAGGCGGGGGCTGCCCTCCAACACGGTCACCTTGACCTGCTCGCTCGTACCCTGACGGAGGAACCACGCGGCCGCCAGGCCGGAGATCCCACCGCCGATGACGACGACGTGCGCCCGTTTCCCTTCCACGTCTCCTGACGCTACCGCCTCGGCAGACCGCCCAGCTGATCGGGGCACGTGACCCTACCGTGATGTATGTCGCCAAACCGGGGTGATCCAGTTTCCGTCATAAGGGCATGAGGAGAATCCGGTTAGGCATCGCGCTCTCGGCCTGCGCCACTCTGCTGCTCGCGGGCTGCGGCGGCGGCAACGTCGAGATGGCGTCGGGCGGCTCGCCCGCGGTGGCCTCGCAGGGCATGGCCGCCCCCGAGGCGCGGGACCTGGCCGCGCCGAAGAGGCAGGCCGCGCCGCAGGACGGCGACAGCGCGGTCTCCGGCGTCAAGCCGGCCCAGCGGCAGCCGGACCGGCAGGTGATCTACACCGGCAGCATGACCGTGCGCGCCAAGCAGGTCACCTCGGCCGCGCAGCAGGCCAAGCAGCTCGTCACGGCGGCGGGCGGCTACCTGTCGAAGGAGGAGGCCGAGTCGGCCGGCGACACCGAGGACTCGGCCCTGCTGGAGTTCAAGATCCCGCCTGCCCGGTACGCCGACGTGACCGCCAGGCTGGGCAAGGAGCTGGGCAAGCAGCTCTCGATGACCCAGGGCACCCAGGACGTCACCCTCCAGGTCGCCGACGTCGAGAGCCGGCTGAGGTCGGCGCAGAAGTCGCTGGAGTCGCTGCGCACGCTGCTGAAGAAGGCCGAGACCATCGGGCAGGTGCTGGAGGTGGAGCGGGAGATCAACTCCCGCGAGGCGGACCTGGAGGCGTTGCAGGCCCAGCAGAAGGAGCTGGCCACCCAGGTCGCGATGGCCACGCTGACGCTCCGGCTGGTCGGGCCGGTGACCGTGGTCGAGGACCCGGCCGAGGAGCCGGCGGGCTTCCTCGGCGGGCTGAAGACCGGGTGGGAGGCGCTGGTGTCGTTCACCAAGACTGCGCTGACCGTGGTCGGCGCGCTGCTGCCGTGGCTGCTCGTCCTGGCGCCGCTGGTGGCCGTGGCGGTGTTCCTGGTGCGGCGCAACCGCGCGCGCCGCCCCACGCCCCCTGCCGCGCCGGAGCCCGAGCCCGCCGAGCCCGGGCCGTCGGCGGCGTGAGGGTCAGGCGCCCGCTTCGTGCACCAGGTCGGTCAGGCGCTTGAGCTGGTCGGGGTCGGTCGAGGGGAGCACGCCGTGGCCGAGGTTGAACACGTGCCCCTCGGCCGCCGCGCCGCGCCGCAGCACCTCGCGGGCCCTGCGCTCCACGACCTCCCACGGCGCGAGCAGGATCGCCGGGTCGAGGTTGCCCTGCAGCGCCTTGCCCGGCCCGACGCGCCGGGCCGCCTCGTCGAGCGGCACCCGCCAGTCGACGCCCACGACGTCGGCCCCGGCCTCGCCGAGCACGCCGAGCAGCTCGCCGGTGCCCACGCCGAAGTGGATGCGGGGCACGCCCGCGACGCCCTCGAAGATGCGCCGGGTGTGGGGCAGGACGAACTCGCGGTAGTCCTCCGGGGCCACCGCGCCCACCCACGAGTCGAACAGCTGGATCGCCGAGGCGCCGGCCGCGATCTGGATGCGCAGGTGCTCCAGCACGATGTCGGACAGGCGTTCCATGAGGGAGTGCCACAGGGCGGGCTCGCCGTACATCATGGCCTTGGTGCGGTCGTGGTTCTTCGACGGGCCGCCCTCGATGAGGTAGGACCCGAGCGTGAAGGGCGCGCCGGCGAAGCCGATCAGCGGGGTGCCGCCCAGCTCGCCGACCAGGGCTGAGATCGCCTCCGTCACGTACGGCACGTCGCCCGGCTCCAGCGGGCGCAGTGCCTCCACGGCCCGCGCGTCGCGGATCGGGTCGGCGACGACCGGGCCGACGCCCGGCTTGATGTCGAGGTCGACGCCGATGGCCTTGAGCGGGACGACGATGTCGCTGAAGAAGATGGCCGCGTCGACGCCGTAGCGGCGCACGGGCTGCATGGTGATCTCGACGATCAGGTCGGGCGTCGCGCAGGCGGTGAGCATCGGCACACCCTCGCGGACCTTCAGGTATTCGGGCAGCGATCGCCCGGCCTGCCTCATGTACCAGACCGGGGTGTGCGGGACGGGCTGCCTGCGGCAGGCGCGCAGGAAGGCTGAGTCGGCGAGATTCACCCTCCAAGGGTGCCATGGCACCCGATCGGCCGGGACATCGGCGCGGGGGTGACCGGATCGGCCCGGACATCGGCGCGGGGTGTCGGAAAAACATGCATTGGATACCCAAAATCATGATCAGATAGCCAGATGAAGGTTTACCGGTCTGCCCGGCAGCGGCGTCGCACACGGGTCGAACACACCCCATGCCCGCCCAGAGAGCCGGTCTCGACTGGACCAAATGTTCACCAACCCACCGCGCGGCACCGATTCAGCGACCACTTTCGGGACACGCCGAGCGCGTTGCGGGGAATTGTCAGCGGCTCGTGCCAACGTCGGAGCCACGACCCGAAGAAAGGCCCCGGTTCGATGACTGGTGCGATGACCGCGTTGTGGAGTTCCCCGGAGGTTCGCAGCGAGCGCTGTGCTGCCTGCGCCGGCGAGCGGCTGTTCGAGCAGCCGCCCTGCTTCGACGGACACGGTCCTGGCGAGTGCCCGGAATGGGCCTGCGCCGAATGCGGCCACGCGATCCTGCTCGGCTCGGCCGAGACCACCCGACCGGTTCGCCAGCTGGTTACGGCAGCGGCTTGATCACCAAGGATGAGCACCCCCGTGGTCCCCTTCCGTCCGTCCTCGACCTACGCTTCGGCTATGACCCTCGGTGACCAGCCACCGCCGCCCGCCGCGTTCACCCGCGCGGCGCAGAGCCTGCGGCTGTCCGAGGTCAGGCCGGAGATCGAGCTGGAGGACCTCCCCGCGCCGCAGCGGCTGGCCCCCTACTCGGCCGCCATCGGCGCCTCGGTCTACCGCGACGACGACGAGCTCGCGGTCGGCCGGCTGATCCTGCTCTACGACCCCGACGGCCAGCGCGGCTGGGAGGGCCCGTTCCGGCTGGTGGCCTACGTCCGGGCCGACATGGAGCCGGAGATCACCTCCGACCCGCTGCTCGGCCCGGTCGTGTGGAGCTGGCTGACCGAGGCCCTGGAGGCGCACGAAGCCGACTACTCCGCCGCGGGCGGTACCGTGACTAGAGCCGTGTCCGAGGGCTTCGGCAACAAGGCGGAAGACCCGGTCACGACCGAGCTCGAGCTGCGTGCGTCCTGGTCGCCCGCCGAGGAGGATCTGTCCGGCCACGTCGCCGCCTGGTGCGACCTCATGTGCCTGGCGGCGGGGATCCCGCCGCTCCCGCCCGACGTGGCCGCGCTGCCGCGCCGACGTGATGATCCGGAGAGTGACCGTACGAAGTGAGGGCACCAGTCAAGACAGCACCAGCGTCATGAGGTCGGTGAGCTCATGACAGAAGAACGCATCGTCGAGCCCCTGCTCGAACCCCGCGAGGGCATCCCCCCGGTGATCGCCGACGCGCACGGGCTGGCACGGGTCGTCGACGCCTTCGCCGCGGGCACCGGGCCCGTGGCGGTCGACGCCGAGCGCGCCTCCGGCTACCGCTACGGCAACCGGGCCTACCTGGTCCAGCTCCGCCGGGCCGGCGCCGGCACCGCGTTGATCGACCCGGTCGGCTGCCCCGACCTGTCGGCGCTCGACGCCGCGCTCACCGGCACCGAGGTCGTGCTGCACGCCGCGTCCCAGGACCTGCCGTGCCTGATGGAGGTCGGCTTCAAGCCGCGCGAGATCTTCGACACCGAGCTGGCCGGCCGGCTGCTCGGTTACGAACGCGTCGGGCTCGGCACGATGGTCGAGACCGTGCTCGGGCTGCGGCTGGAGAAGGGCCACTCGGCCGCCGACTGGTCCACCAGGCCGCTGCCGGAGGACTGGCTGCGCTACGCCGCCCTCGACGTCGAGGTGCTGGTCGAGCTGCGCGACATGCTCCACGAGGAGCTGGCCGGGTCGGGGAAGCTGGAGTGGGCGCGCGAGGAGTTCGCGGCCGTGCTCAACACCCCGCCGCCGGCGCCGCGCTCCGACCCGTGGCGGCGTACGTCGGGCATCCACAAGGTGCGCAACGTGCGCGCGCTGGCCATCGTGCGCGAGCTGTGGACCATGCGCGACACGATCGCCAGGGAGAACGACCTGGCCCCCGGCCGGGTGCTGCCCGACGCCGCGATCGTCACCGCCGCCCTTGAGGGGCCCCGCACGAAGAAGGCCCTGACCGAGATCTCGGCCTTCACCGGCCGCAGCGCCCGCCGGTACATGAACGACTGGCTGGCCGCCGTCAACCGGGCGCGGACGTTGCCCGACGCCGAGCTGCCCCAGCCGAGCACGCCCGGCGACGGTCCGCCCCCGCCCAACCGCTGGGCCGACCGCGACCCGGCGGCGGCCAAGCGTCTGGCGGCGGCGCGGGCCGTGGTGGCCGCGCTGGCCGAGGAGCACCGCATGCCCACGGAGAACCTGCTCCAGCCCGACGCGGTGCGCAGGCTCACCTGGGAGCCACCCGCTGAGATCAGCGACGAGAGCGTGACCACGCGACTGCGGGCGCTCGGGGCGCGTGAGTGGCAGCTCTCGCTCACGGCCCATCCCATCGCCAAGGCGCTGGCCCGGCTCGACGGCTAGCTCCCTTCGCCGGCGTACGGGCGGAGGGCCCGCCTCCGCCCGCCGGCGTCACCGTCCCACTTGACGCTCGGAGGGGGACGGCCGTACGTTTCGGGAAAGCGCTTTCCCCATCCGTTGCCTGAAGGGATCCCCATGAGCGTGCGCACCATCGGCGTCGTGATGAACGGCGTCACCGGACGAATGGGCTATCGCCAGCACCTCGTCCGTTCCGTCCTGGCCATCAACGAGCAGGGCGGCGTCACGCTCTCGGACGGCGACCGGGTCAGGCTGCGCCCGGTCCTGGTCGGCCGGAACGCCGACAAGCTCGCCGACATCGCCGACCGCCACGGGATCCCCGACTTCACCACCGACCTCGACGCCGCCCTCGCCGACGACGACAACCTGATCTACTTCGACGCCCAGGTCACCAGCGCCCGCGTCAAGGCCGTGCTCAAGGCCATCGAGGCGGGCAAGCACGTCTACGCCGAGAAGCCCACGGCCGAGTCGGTGCAGGAGGCCGTCGCGCTGGCCGAGGCCGCCACGGCCAGGGGCGTGAAGAACGGCGTCGTGCAGGACAAGCTGTTCCTGCCGGGCCTGCTCAAGCTGAAGCGGCTGATCGACGGCGGGTTCTTCGGCCGGATCCTGTCGGTGCGCGGCGAGTTCGGCTACTGGGTGTTCGAGGGCGACTGGCAGGAGGCGCAGCGCCCGTCCTGGAACTACCGGGCGCAGGACGGCGGCGGGATCGTGCTCGACATGTTCCCGCACTGGCACTACGTGCTGGAGAACCTGTTCGGCCGGGTCCGGTCGGTCTACGCCAAGGCCGTGACGCACGTCCCGTCCCGGGTGGACGAGCAGGGCCGCGCGTACGAGGCCACCGCGGACGACGCCGCGTACGGCATCTTCGAGCTCGAAGGGGACGTGATCGCTCAGATCAACTCCTCCTGGACGGTCCGCGTGAACCGCGACGAGCTGGTCGAGTTCCAGGTGGACGGCACGCACGGCAGCGCCGTCGCGGGCCTGCGCAACTGCCGCTTCCAGCACCGGGCCGCCACCCCCAAGCCGGTCTGGAACCCCGACCTGCCCGCCACGGCCCGCTTCCGCGACGACTGGCAGGAGGTGCCGGACAACGCCGAGTTCGACAACGGGTTCAAGGTCCAGTGGGCGGCGTTCGTCCGGCACGTGCTGGAGGACGCGCCGTTCCCCAACGACTTCGCCTCGGGGGCGCGCGGCGTGCAGCTCGCCGAGCTGGGCCTGCGCTCGAACGCCGAGGGCCGCCGGATCGAGGTGCCGCAGCTGTGAGGATCGACCTGCCGGGCGGCGCGTACGAGCTGCGCGAGCCGGTGACCTGGCCGGCCTCGGCCGCCCCGGCCGCGAGCCGGGCGGTCTACGCGGCCGCGCACGTCGTCGCCGACCCGCTCGGCGACAACACGCCGGGCTCCCCCGCCGCCGTGGACTGGGAGGCCACGCTGCGCTTCCGCCGCCACCTGTGGTCGCACGGCCTGCGGGTGGCCGACGCCATGGACACCGCCCAGCGCAACATGGGCCTGGACTGGGCGGCGACCAGGGAGCTGATCCGGCTCAGCGCCGCGGAGGCGCGCGCCTTCGGCGACCCGGCGGCGCTGGTGGCCTGCGGCGCGGGCACCGACCACGCGCCCGGCGCCGCCGACCTGCACACGATCACCGCCGCGTACGCCGAGCAGGTGGAGGCCGTCCAGGCGGCCGGGGCGGGCGTGATCGTCATGGCCTCCCGGCAGCTGGCCAGGGTGGCGGCCGGGCCCGCCGACTACCACCAGGTGTACGGCAAGGTCCTCGGCCTGGCCGACCGCCCGGTGATCCTGCACTGGCTGGGCGAGATGTTCGACCCGCAGCTCGCCGGCTACTGGGGCGCGCCGGACGTGGACGCGGCGACGGAGTCGTTCCTGGAGCTGGTCCACGCCCACGCCGCCGTGGTGGACGGCGTCAAGGTGTCGCTGCTGGACGAGGAGCACGAGGTGCGGCTGCGCGCCGCGCTCCCCGAGGGCGTCCGGCTCTACACCGGCGACGACTTCAACTACCCCTCCCTCATCAGGTCGGGCTCGCACGCGCTGCTCGGCATCTTCGACGCGATCGCCCCGGCCGCCGCCGCCGCCCTGCGCGAGCTGGACGCCGCCGAAGCAACCAGTGGCGAGGAGGCGGCCCGCCACCTGGCCCGCTACGACGAGATCCTGGCTCCCACGGTCGCCCTGTCGCGGAAGATCTTCGAGGCGCCGACGTACCACTACAAGACCGGCATCGTCTTCCTGGCCTGGCTCAACGGCCACCAGGACGCGTTCGCCATGGTGAACGGCGCCCAGTCGGCGCGCTCGCTGCGCCATCTGGCTGAGGTGTTCCGGCTGGCCGACCAAGCCGGGCTGCTGGCCGACCAGGAGCTGGCCGTGCGCAGGATGACGGCGCTGCTGGCGGTGAACGGCCTGTGAGCCTGTCGCTGAACCAGTGGACGACCAGGCGCTGGTCGGTCGCCGAGGCCGTGGACGGCTGCGCGCGGCACGACCTGGAGGCGATCGGGCTGTGGCGCGAGAAGGTGGCCGAGGAGGGGCTCGCGCGCAGCGCCAAACTGGTGCGCGAGGCCGGGCTGCGGGTGTCCTCGCTGTGCCGGGGCGGCTTCCTCACGGCGGGCGGGCTGCCCGGCGAGGAGGGGCGGCGCGCGTTCGAGCGGGCGCTCGACGACAACCGGCGGGCCGTGGACGAGGCGGCCGAGCTGGCGGCCGCGTGCCTGGTGATGGTGGTCGGCGGGTTGCCGGGGGTGCGGCCGGGCGAGCCGCTGCCGCCCGGTTTCTCCAAGGACGTCGCCGGTGCGCGGGAGCGGGTCGCCGAGGCGCTGTCGGTGCTGGCGCCCTACGCCGGCGAGCGCGGCGTCAGGCTGGCGCTGGAGCCGCTGCATCCGATCTACTGCCCCGACCGGGCGGTGCTGTCCACGCTGGGCCAGGCGCTCGACCTCAGCCTGCCCTACCCGGAGGAGCAGGTCGGGGTGGTGGTGGACACCTTCCACGTGTGGTGGGACCCCAGGCTGGCCGAGGACGTCGCGCGGGCCGGGCGGCGCATCGCGTCGTACCAGGTGTGCGACTACCTGCACCCGCTGCCCGCCGACGTGCTGCTCGGGCGGGGCATGATGGGCGACGGGGTGATCGACTTCGCGCCGATCACCCGGGCCGTGCTGGCCGCCGGCTACACGGGCGACATCGAGGTCGAGATCTTCAACGCCGACGTCTGGGCGGCCGACCCGGACGAGGTGCTGGCCACGATGAAGACCCGCTACGCCGAGCTGGTGGTCTAGAGCCTGTCTCGAAGTGTTGATCAACGGCGTGTCGTAGCCGGACACGCGAAGAGGTCTCCGGCAACGGGTTCAACGACCAGGAAGAACCAGCGCCCCGGAGACCTCGTGGCCACCTTGGCGGTGACGCGGCGGTTCGACCTCACCGATGCGCAGTGGGCACGGCTCGAACCGCCGACTGCCACGGCTCCTGGCAGGCGGTCTACAACCTGTTCCGCCGCCGGCAGCGCGCTCGCGCCTGGCACCGGATCCTCACCCACCTGCAGACGAACTCCGTCATCGGCCGGATCCGTTTGACCCCTTGCTGAAGGAGGTCGACCTGGCAGCCGCACGCCGCTTCCGTCCCTGTGGCCCCGGGTTCTGATCCCGGCATGTGCTTCCTCACGATGGGCGGCCTGGGCCGCGCGGCCGATCCGGCCGAAGCCAGCGTCGGGAACAACGGCATGGCCACCGGAAGAGGAGACGGGCGGCCGTGACAGGGGTGCCACCGGAAGACGGCGGAAGCGGGCCGCGGGCTTGATCGCTGATCGTTAAGGTCTTTGCGTTCCGGCTGCTCAGCGATGGTTCCTGGAGGTTGGATGGCGTCGATCGATCGGACGGCGTACCCGGGGCTCACCCGGGGGGTTACGCGCAGGTCAGGCCCTACTTCGCTGGATTCACGGCTGGAACTATGAGGACCCCGGTTTCGCGACACACTTACGGGCCCGCCGGACATGACCCAGGCATGAACGTCACCGACACCGGGCCGCCGCGCAGCCAGCGCTTCGCCCACCTCTACGAGCAGACGTATGCCGCATTGCTGCGGTTCGTCGAACGTCGCGTCCACCCCTCCCACGCCGAGGACGTGGTCGCCGACGCGTTCCTCGTCGCCTGGCGGCGCCTGGACGACGTGCCGCGCGCGGCGGACGAGGCGCGCGCCTGGCTGTTCGGCGTGGCGCACCGCACCCTCCGCAACGGGCTGCGGGCCGACCAGCGGCGGCAGGCGCTCACCGTCCGCATCGCCGACAGCCGGCTGACCGGTGCCGCGGCGGCCGGGCTGGACCCCGAGCTGGTGGCACGCCGGCTCGACCTCGTCCAGGCGTGGCGGCGGCTCAGCCCGCGCCACCAGGAGACGCTCGCCCTGGCCGTGTGGGACGGCCTCACAGCCCCACAGGCCGCGCGGGTGCTCGGCATCTCCCCCGTCGCGTTCCGGCTCAGGCTCACCCGGGCCCGGCGCGCCCTGCGCCACCACGCCGACGCCGTCCCCGCCACTACGACCCAGCCCGCGACCGCCACCGTGGACTCCAGGAGCATGTGATGAACGACAGCCTCGACCACGCCCTGCGCGGCCTCGACCCGGCCGTCACCCCCGCCGGCCTGGACACCAGCACCGACCCCAAGGCTTGGGCCCTGCTGGCCCGGGTGATGGCCACCGACCCCATCGGGGCGCCCGCACCGGCGACCAGCGGCCCTCGCGTACTCACCGCCAGGCGTCTCACCGTTGCCAGCGGAGGGGTGGCCGCCGGCATCGCGGCAGCGCTGCTGCTGCCCGGCGTGTTCGGCGGCGGCTCGGCGATGGCAGCGTGGACCGCGACGCCGCACACGGTGAGCGGTGACCGGGCCATCGACGCCCAGGAGAAGTGCCTCGACCATGCCCAGGACACCGCCAAGCGCACAACCGGGCGCGACCTCGGCTTCCGGCCCGTGGTGACCGAGGGCCGGGGGCCATGGACGCTCGTCTACGTCAACGACGGCAGCAGCAACCTGGCCGAGATCACCTGCCTGCTCCGCGACGGCGACCTCGTCGGCGCGCACGGCAGCGCGCCGGGGCCCGGCGCGCAACCGCTTCCACCGGTTCCTGCGGGGTCGGCGCGGGCCGCCCTCGGCTCGGCCCTGAGCACGAGTGAGGAGAGCGTGCGCACCGTGACTGGCAGAGTCGGTGCCGACGTGGTGGGCCTGGAGCTCTCCACGGAGGCGAAAGGCGACGTGACCGCGACCGTCACCGGCGGCTACTTCGCGGCCTGGTGGCCGGACGCCCCGGCGACGGAGGAGCGCGAGAACGCCTCGCTCCGTGGCGGCGTCAAGAGCGTCACGGCGATCCTCCAGGACGGGTCGCGGCACAGCGTCTCCCTTGAGGAGCTCACCGGCCTGACGAGCACGCAGCTGAACACACCGGCCACGGGCGGCTCCGCGCGCGACTGACCTGGCCGCCCGCGGCGGCGCCGGGCCTCACGGTCCGGCGCCGCGAAGCCACTGGCGCTTTGCTGCCCGGCAAGTGCCGGTCCATGATCTGTGCGATCGCGGCGGTGACGTCCTCGGCGCCTTCCAGCGCGACGGTCAGGAACAGCTTGTTCCTTGTCGGTGTAGTGGTTGTAGACCGTCCGCTTGGATACCCGGCCGCGGCGGCGATCGAGTCCATGCCGGCGCGGGTGTAGCCGTCGCGGCCGAACACACGGCGAGCGGCTTGGGTGATCGCCTGCCGCTTGTCCGCTCTGCCGTACGGCTCGGGCCGGCTCAGGGGCATCGGCGTCCTTTCGGGCCGGGGCTACTTGGCTCGCCCTGTTCAGCCTGTACTACCAGCTCGGCGGCGCCTTCGGTCCGGCGCCGGCCGGCCTCCTGATCGCGTAAGCGGGGACTCCGGTCCCGGCACTGGAGGATGCCGTCCGGCCGTCCTGGCAGTTCGCCCGAGGCGCACAGCCTGGGGCCGTCGACAAACGGTGACATTCGGCGGACGATGCGCTCATATTTGGCGCCAAGGGTGGTTCGTCATGGACGAACCACGCACCATCCCTCCCCGGCCCCGAGACAGGCTGTACGCCGCGGCCACGCTGGTGCTCGCCGTACTGCTGCTGCCGCCGGCCTTCGTTCGCCATCCAGGCCGCGCCCGCGAACTGGCCTGCCGCTGGGCGTTGCGGATGCGATTCCCCGCCGAGAACCTCGCCGGGCTCACCGACGGCGCGATGGCCGCGTTCACCGCGGCGCGCACCGAGGCGCTGTGGCGTCACGGCCAGCTCATCGGCGTCACCTCCGGATACCGCGACCCCGTCGTCCAGCAGCGGATGTTCGACGACGAGGTGCGCCGCTCCGGCTCTCCGTCCCTGGCCCGCATGCTCGTGCTGCCACCGGCCGAGTCCAGCCACGTCCAGGGCATCGCCCTGGACGTGCGCCCGCACGAAGGCGCTCGCTGGCTGGAGGAGCACGGCGCCCGCTACGACCTCTACCGCCTGTACGACAACGAGTGGTGGCATTTCGAGCACCGCCCGGACAGGCGGGGCATACCGCCGCGACGACTCCCCCACCCCGGCGTGCACCACCTCTTCGAGAAGGGCTAGCGATCCATGTCCGGTTCTCTGGGGCGGCGGCTGCGCGCGGCGCGCGAGATGGCGTTCGTGGGGCGGGAGGAGGAGCTCGCGGTCTTCACCACGGCGCTGTACAGCGGCGCCCGCAGCGTCCTGTACGTGCACGGTCCGGGCGGCATCGGGAAGTCGGCCCTGCTGCGGCGCTTCGCCGACGAGGCCGAGACGGCGGGGCGGCCCGTGTCCATGCTGGACGAGCGCCTGATGGACCCGGCGGCCTGCCAGGACGACGCGGTGCTGCTGTTCGACGGTTTCGATCGCGTGCAGAGCCTGGAGGGGTGGCTGCGCGAACGGTTCCTGCCACGGGTGCCCGCGGGGGCGCTGGCGGTGATCGCGGGACGGAACCCGCCGGATGTGCGCTGGCAGGCGGACCCGGCATGGGCGGGGTCGCTGGAGGTGCTGCCGCTACGCGATCTGCGGGCCGCGGACGCGCACGCCCTGCTGGACGCCGCCGGCGTGCCGGCGGAGGCGCGCGAGCCGCTGCTCGCCTTCGCCGGCGGTCACCCGCTGGCGCTGCTCCTGGGGGCGGCCGTGGCGGCGAAGGACGGCGGGCGATGGAGGCCTGATCAGGACCTGGTGGCCGAGTTGCTGGATCAGCTGGTGGGCGAGCTGCCCTCGGCCGCGCACCGGCGTGCCCTGGAGATCTGCGCGCACGCGTACACGACGACGGAAGACCTGCTGCGGGCGGCCTTCCCCGAGGACGCGGGGACGCTGTTCCGCTGGCTGCGGCGGTTGCCGTTCGTCGAATCGAGCGGTCTCGGGCTGTTCCCGCACGGCGTGGTCCGGCGGCTGCTGGAGGCGGACCTGCGCTGGCGGGACCCCGAGGCGTACACGGTGATGCACGAGCGCGTGCATGCGCACGTGGCGGACAGGGTGCGTACGGCGAGCGACGCGGACGTGCCCGGCGCGGTGGCGGCACTGCTCCATCTCCACCACGGGCCGCCTACCGGCGACGGCGAGTTCCAGGAAGAGACCTTGCCGCAGGCGGAGGCCGGCGTCCTGGTACAGGAGGCGGCATTCTGGGTGGAGCGTCAGCCGGAGGCGTTCCGCCTCTATCGAAGCGCCGAGACGGGCGAGCCGGTGGCTCTCTCCGCGTGGCTGCGGTTGACGGAGCTCGATGAGGAGGAGCTGGCGGCCGATCCCGTCGTGGCCGCGGCGTGGGCGCACGCGCGCGCCACCGCCCCGCTGCGCGCCGGTGAGCACCTGGCGGTCAGCAGGCAGTGGGTGCTTCCGCCGTACCGTGGTAACGCGCTGTTGCTGGAACTGATCCAGTGGCGAGCGCTCGGCAACTGTCTGCGGGCCGAACGGCTGGCCTGGTCGTACATCGAAGCACGGACGGAGCGGTATCACGGGATGCGTGACATCTCCGGCGGCCTGTTCGTCCATGACTGGCGGGCGGTGCCCGCGCAGGCGTGGCTGGAGCAGATGGTCAACAGGCCCGCGAGCGGCCCTGGCACCGCGACGGCGAGACTGGCGGTGCTGTCCAGGGAGGAGTTCGCCGACGCGGTCCGCGGAGCGTTGCGCAGGTTGCCGCGGCCGGACGAGCTGGCCACCTCCCCCCTGACGCGCACCAGGCTGGTCGCCGATGAGCAGAATCCCGTCGCGGCACTGGGTGACCTGCTGCGCCAGGCGATCGGCGACCTGAGCGAGGACCCGCGCTCGGTCAAGTTCCACCGGGCGCTGTCCGTCACGTTCCTCTGCGGTACGCCCACGCAGGAGCTGGCCGCGGAACGGCTCGGCATCCCCTTCACCACCTACCGCCGTCACCTGGCGGCCGGCATCGAACGGGTCTGCGCCGACCTGTGGCACCGCGAGCTGTACGGCACCAGCCGTACGTGAATCACTCGGCGAGGGCGAAACCGACCGCCGCCTCGGCGTGCAGCCGGGCGCTCGGCAGCACAGGGATCGGGCTGTGCTTCTCACTGATCAGCAGCTCGATCTCCGTGCAGCCGAGGACGACGCCCTCCGCGCCGTCGTCGGCGAGGTCCTGGATGATGCGCGCGTAGGCGTCCCTGGACGCTTCCCTGATCACCCCGCGCACCAGCTCGTCAAAGATCACGTCGTGGACCAGCTTCCGCTGTTCGCGACGCGGGACGACCACCTCGACGCCGTGAGCGGCCAGCCGATCCAGGTAGAAGGGCTCCTCCATGGTGAACCTGGTGCCGAGCAGGCCGACCTTGCGCATGCCCCTGGCGCGGATCTCGGCGCCCACGGCGTCGGCGATGTGCAGCACCGGCACGCCCACGGCCCGCTCCACGTCGTCGCTCACCCGGCTGAAGGTGTTGCTGCAGACGAGCAGGACGTCGGCGCCGGAATCCTCCAGTCGCCTGCCCGCACCGGTCAGCAATGTGCTCACCTCGTCCCAGCGGTCGGCGAAGATGAGGTCCTCGACCGTCGTGTAGTCGACCGACCAGATGAGGCTGTTGGCGGAATGGCTGCCGCCGAGGTGCTCGCGGGTGCGCTGGTTGATGATCTGGTAGTAGATCACCGTCGATTCCCAGCTCAACCCGCCGATGAGACCGATGGTGCGCATGGAACTCCGTTTCGCCGGCTCGTCGCCGGAAGGCTGGACAGGGTGGCTGGTCATTCGGCGGAGCAGCAGCTGTTCAGGCGTCGGCCAGCGCGCGGGCGCAGGCGCCGAGCCCGATCTCGCTTGAGGCCTTGACGAACACCACGTCGCCCGGTTCGAGCAGCGAGCCGGCCAGCTCGGTGGCGCCGGAGACGTCCTCGACCGCGTGGACGGCCACGCCCCGGTTCGCGGACTCCGCCGCCCACGCCATCGCGAGCGGATCCCCCTCCCCTACCGCGATCAGCAGGTCGAAGCGGAGGTCGGCGACGAGCCGGCCGATCTCGGCGTGCCGGGCGCGCGAGGTGTCCGCCTGCTGCCCCATCGCGCCGAGCACGGCGACGGTACGGCGGGCGCCCGCCATCGCCCGCACCGCCCGCAGCCCGGCCTTCATGGACTCGGGGCTGGCGTTGTAGGCGTCGTCGACGATGGTGATGCCGTCACGTCGCTCGACGATCTCCAACCGGCCCGCGGAGCGCCGCCGGGCGGCGTTCAGTCCCTCGGCGATCCCGGCGGCGCCCAGGCCCAGCGCGGTGGCCACGGCGGCGGCGGCCAGCGCGTTGCCCACCTGATGCTCGCCTATGAGGTCGAGCGTGACCGGGGCGCTGCCGCCCGGCGTCACCAGTTCGAACGCGGGCCGCGCGCGGTCGTCCAGCCGCACGCCTTCCGCCCGCACCTGTGTCCCCGCCGCCGCGCCGTACAGCAGGACCTTGGCCCTGGTACGGCCGGCCATCCCGACGACGTACGGGTCGTCGGCGTTGAGCAGCGCGAACCCGTCCGCCGGGAGCGCCTCGACCAGCTCGCCCTTGGCCTCGGCTATGTCGGCCGGCCCGGATCCCATGCGCTCCACGTGCGCGCTGCCGACATTGAGCACCAGCCCAAGCTGCGGTGGCGCGAGTCCGGTCAGGTACGTCAGGTCGCCCTTCCTGCTCGCCCCCATCTCCAGCACCAGGTACCGGGTGGCGGCATCGGCGCGCAGCACGGTGAGCGGCAGGCCGAGCTCGTTGTTGAACGACCTGTCCGTGGCGACCGTCTCGGCGTGCCGTTCGAGCACCTGCGCCAGCAGGTCCTTGGTGGTGGTCTTGCCCACGGAGCCGGTCAGGCCGATCACGGTCGGGCTGATGCGTCCGAGCAGGTGCTTGGCCAGCACGCCGAGCGCGAGCTGTACGTCGTCGACCACGAGGGCGGGCACGCCGACGGGCCGCGAGGCCAGCACGGCGACGGCGCCGCCCGCGACGGCACGGCCCGCGTAGTCGTGGCCGTCGACGCGGGCGCCGACCGTCGCGGCGAACAGGCCGCCGGGCACCACCTCGCGCGAATCGACTGCCGCGGGCGCCGTCACCAGCGCCCGCGGATCGCGCACGTCGTGCAGGCTCGCGCCGACGACCTGCGCGATCCTCTCCAGCGTCGTGGCGATCACTTGCCCCTCCTGACGGTCACGTGCCTGCTTCTGGCGATCACTTGCCGCTCCGGGCGAACGCGAGGTCGATGAGGCGGCGCAGCAGATCCGGGTACGGGACACCGCTCTCGGCCCAGGCCCTGGCGTAGACGGAACGGGCCGTGAAGCCGGGCATGGTGTTGATCTCCAGCACGTACAGGCGTCCCGACTCCTCCTCGTAGAGGAAGTCGACCCTGGCCAGGCCGTAACCGCCGATCGCCCGGAAGGCGCGCAGCGACATCTCGCGCACGTCCTCGGCCACGCGTTCAGGCAGGACGGCGGGGATCGTGGCGATCTCGGCCTTGCTGAGGTACTTGGCCTCGTAGTCGAGCCAGTCGCCCGGCACGAGGAGCTCGCCGGGCAGCGACGCCTCCGGGAAGTCATGACCGCCGAGCACGCCGCAGATGAGCTCGCGCGCGGCTACCTCCTGCTCGACGATGACCAACCGGTCGTGGGTCAGCGCCAGCTCCACACCCGCGCGCAGCTCCTCCATCGTGGTGACACGCGAGATGCCGATGGAGGAGCCCAGACCGGACGGTTTCACGTACATCGGCCAGTCGAGCGACTTCACCAGCCCCCAGGAGTCGATGGTGGCGCGCCATTCGTGCTCGGTGAACCACACACCCGGGGTGACAGGGATGCCCTCCGCCAGGAACGCGCGCCGCATCGCGACCTTGTCCATCGCCACGGCGGAGGCCAGGACGCCGCAACCCACGTACGGGATGCCCAGCGTCTCCAGGTGCCCCTGGACGACGCCGTCCTCGCCGAACGGTCCGTGCAGCACCGGGAAGACCACGTCCACCTGATCGCGTCGCAGCTCCATCGGCCACCTGCCCCGGCGGTCGATGATGACGGGCACGGGCTCGTACAGCTCCTTCGGCAGGGCGTCGAGCACGGCGTGTGCCGACAGCAGCGACACCTCGTGCTCGGCGGACGGCCCGCCGGCCAGCACCGCCACGCGTACGCGTTCTGTCACTATCGATCAGCCTTCCTCGGTGGGACGGTCGCAGGACCTGCCCGCCGAGTGTCGGCATTCCACCTGACCAGTTCCCAGGCCATTCACTGTCCGATTTCCGGCTATGGGCGCATGAGCGGGCCGGAGATGCCCACGCCCATCTCCAGGCTTGGCGCTGGGCGAGCAGCCGCCCAGCCACCTGCGGGCGCGCCCGGCTCCACGCCTGTGCCGCCGCCCTGTCGGCGAAGAAGCTGACGCGACCGACTACCGCGCCCGCTCAGCCGTCGAGACACGGCCTAGACGCGGCCGGGGTCGATCGTGCCGTCGAGGGTGAGGGCGGCTTCGAGCAGGAAGTAGTCGCCCCAGACCAGCTCGTGGGCGGTGGCCAGGCCCTTGCGCCGGTCGTAGCAGCCGTCCACCAGGCCGCCGTGCTCGTTGAGGTGGTCGCGGGCCAGCGCGTCCAGCGTGCGGGCGGCCTGCTCCCGGTAGCCGTCCTTGGCCAGCGGCGCGAGCTTGGCCAGGGCGGCGGCGGCGATCGCGGTGGCCGAGGTGTCGCGGGGCGCGGCGGGGATGCCGGGGTCGTCGAAGTCCCAGTAGCAGACCAGGTCGGACGGGACGTGGGCCAGGTACCAGTCGGCGACCTCGGTGGCCGGGCCGATGAACTCGGCCGACAGGTGGGCGGCCTGGGCCAGGCCCAGCATGGCCCACGCCTGCGCGCGGGCCCAGGTGCTGGCAGGCGAGGAGCCGTTGACGGCGCCGGCCGAGGTCTGGGCGACCGAGCCGTCCTCCCGTACGCACATGGCGTAGCCGGTGCGGGCGTGGGACTCGGCCATCACCAGCAGCTCGCGGGCTCCGGTGCGTTCGCAGGCGAAGGCCAGCAGCGGGACGGTGCCGGGCAGGCCGTCCACGCAGGCGCCGGGGCGCGGCCAGCCGTATTTGACGACGTCCTCCTCCTGGGGCGGCAGCAGGCCGGCCAGCGGGTCGAAGCCGATGCTCAGCGACCGGGCGGCGGCCACGGCGGTCGTGGCGCCGGGATCCTCGTCGCCGGCGAGGACGGCCGGGAGCGCGGCGCCGTACCAGAACAACATGCCGCGCAGCAGGGTGGGGGCGTCGGTGCGGGCGGCCAGCCGCTCGGCGACCTGGCCGGCGGCGCGGGCGTAGCGGGGCTCGCCGGTGGCGACCGCGGCCAGGGACAGCAGGCCGCCCCAGAAGCCGCCGCACCAGTCTCCGTCCTCGGACCAGGTCCATTCGCCCGTCACGGGGTCGGCGTAGAGGGGGAAGCGTCCTTGAGACTGCGCGAGGGTCCCGCCGACCCTGCGCACCAGCTCTGTGACCAGCATGGAACCGCCTCATCCGGAAACGTGATGCCTCCTCCGGTTACCCGGGGCGGCACGGGCTTAACGGGACGCGTCCCAGACGATCAGGTAGCGCCGCAGCAACAACCGGCGGAACCGGCAGCCCGGCAACAACCGCCTGGCGGCCCGCCCCACCTCGGCCCACGCCATGTCGGGGTCCATGACGGGGACGGACGGCCCGCTCTTGGGCCCGTGGCGGAGCTGGTGGACGCGGGTGACGACCTGCGCCGTGCCGCTGATCACCCAGTCGAGCAGCGAACGGTTCCTGGCATGCCCGACGACCACCAGCCGGCCGCCGGGCGCGAGCAGCCGCCGCAACGCCCCGACGGCCGCGCCGAACTCGGCGTGGTGCACGACGGCCACGGCGCTGACGAAGTCGTACCCGGACTCCGGCAGCGCGGCCGGGTCGAGGTAGTCGGCCTCGGTGAAGGTGAGGCCGGGCCGGTCGCCGTGGCGGGACCTGGCCAGGGCGACGGCCTGCGCGGACCGGTCGACGCCGGTCACGTCGGGGACGCGGGCGGCGAGCTTGCCCGCCAGGAGGCCGTCGCCGCAGCCGACGTCGAGGGCGCGGGACGAGCCGGGCGGGATCAGGCTCAGCACCAGCCGCTGGTAGTGCACGTTGTGATTCCAGTACGGATCGGGCACCTGATCACCATAGTGCTCTAAAGGGTCACCGTGCCCGCCGCTCCCTCGACGGTGATCTCCTGGCCCGTGGCGATGCGGCCGGTGGCGTCGCGGACGCCGACGACGGCGGGGATGCCGTACTCGCGGGCCACCACGGCGCCGTGCGACATGGCGCCGCCCATCTCCATCACCAGGCCGCCGGCCGTGAGGAACAGCGGGGTCCAGCCAGGGTCGGTCGAGGGGCAGACCAGGATCTCGCCCGGTTCGAGGTGGGCGCCGTTCGGGTCGAGCACCACCCTGGCGAGGCCGGTGACCGTGCCGGCCGAGGCCGCCGTGCCGGTCAGCGCGCCGTCGGGGACGGGTCCGGCCAGGGCCTCGGGCTCGGTGCCGTCGGAGAGCATGATCCGGGGCACGTGCCGGCGGCGCGACTCCCGCTCGTACGTCGTGCGCCGCTCGCGTACCAGGTCGCGCAGGTCGCCGCCGGACAGGGCGGACCTGGCCTCCTCCAGGCGCAGGAAGTACACGTCGGCGGCGTCGTCCAGGACGCCGGCGGCGGCCAGGTGCTCCCCGACCGCGCGCAGGCTGTGCCGGACGGCGGCGATGGCCCTGACCGCGTGGTACTTGGGCAGTTCGCGCAGCCCCGCGTACGCCCGGGTGCGGCCGAGCGCGAAGCGCACCACGGGCGCCCGCCACCGGCCCCTGCGGGCGGCCAGCGCGGCGACCCGCTCGACCTCCTCCCGCGCCGCCCGCGCGCCCCTGGCGAACAGCGCGTCGGGGGCGAGGGCGGCGCCGGCGTCCATGCGCAGGTAGTTGGCCAGTACGCCGAGGATGTGCGTGGGGTCGTCGGACCAGCGGGGCACGCCGACGTCGATCTCGGCCACGCCGCGGTGGCCGTACCGGCCGAGGAAGGCGGCGATCTCCTTCTGGGCCCGCGGTGGCAGCTCGCCGGCCCGGTAGCGGCGGGCCAGCTCGGCCGCGGGCTCCTCACGGAACACCTCGGGCTCGACGTGGCCGGCCAGGTCCCACAGTTCGAGGTCCATCTCGGTGGTCGGGTTGTTCGGGACGCCGCGCAGGACGTCCTGCAGGTCGCCCACCCGCGTGCCGGAGAGCCGGGCGGCCAGGCCGAGCAGGGCGTAGCCGGTGATCACGATCGGCATGATCGAGACGATGGCCGGGAACGTCCCGGCGAGCAGGCGTTCGGCGTGGTCGAGGCGCTGGGCGGGGGTGGCGCCGGGCGGCGGTTCGAGCCTGCGGTCCAGCTCCTCGCCGACGCGGGCGGCGTGGGCGAGCGCCCTGGCCGGGCTCAGCAGCGCGTCGCGGACCCGTGCCGGCGCGTGCACGCGGCGCGCGAAGCGGCGCAGCCCGCGCAGGAACGGGCGCGGCGAGGTCTGGACGACCGACAGCCGCGGGTCGCCCGCCAGCTCCCGCACGACGGCCGCGGCCCGCGCCTCCCCCAGGGGCATCATGCGGGTCAGGACCGCCCGGCCGGTACGGCTGCGCAGCGGCGTGGTCAGGTCGATCCACAACCGCTGCCCCGCCTCGGACAGGAACGCCGGGCCGTCGAGCCGGTCGGCGGGCGCGTGCCCGAACAGGGTCGCCGCCCCCGAGGCCACCAGGTTGAACACCGACACCCCCATCGGCGTGAACGGCCCCATCACGCCCTGGGCGACGTTGAGCGACAGGTGGACGCGCAGGCCGGGCCCGGCCGGCCGGGGCAGCGGATAGAGGGTGGTGATCGGCCTGGCCTGGGTGAGCCAGAGCGTGCCGTCCTGGCCGATGGCCCACTCGGTGTCCTGCGGCGTGCCGTAGTGGTCCTCGACGCGCGCGCCGAGCTCGGCCAGGGCGAGCACCTGCGCGTCGGTCAGGCACAGCCCGCCGGCGGCGGTCTCGACGTGTTCGACGCCGCCGCCGGGCAGCGGCCGGACGGCCAGCTTCGGGCCGCCCGCCCGCCGTTCCAGCACCTCGCCGCCCGAGACGACGAACCGGTCGGGATCGACGGCTCCGGAGACGACCGCCTCGCCGAGTCCGGGGGCGGCGTCGAGGACGGTCTCGCGCCGCCTGCCGGTCACCGGATTCGCGGTGAACATCACCCCGGCCACCCGCGCGTCCACCATCACCTGGACGACCACCGCGAGCCGGACGCCGGCGTGGCCGACGCCGCTCGCCTCCCGGTAGGCCACGGCCCGGTCGCTCCACAGCGAGGCCCAGCAGCGGCGCACGGCGTCGAGCACCGCCTCGGCGCCCACCACGTTGAGGAAGGTGTCCTGCTGGCCGGCGAAGCTGGCGAACGGCAGGTCCTCCGCCGTGGCCGAGGAGCGCACGGCCACCGGGACGTCCGCGCCGAGCCGCGCGTAGGACGTCAGGATCGCCTCGCGCACCGGGGCGGGCATCTCGGCCCGCAGCAGGTGGCGCCTGGCCCGCGCGGCGAGCCCGTCGCCCGGGGTGAGGTCGAGCCCCGCGGCGACCTGCCGGTAGGCGTCGGTGGTCAGGACCCAGCCGGGCGGGACGGGCAGGCCGGCGCGGGTCAGCTCGCCGAGGTTGGCGGCCTTTCCGCCCACTTCGGCGAGCATCGTGGTGTCGATCTCGGAGAGGTCGTGTGTGGTCCTCATGGAAGGCACCCCCTCTCCCGAGTCTGCCATAAATTCACCAACTGTTGAACAGCGGTGTCCCGTCCAGTTCCCAGGCCGGGTCGAGCGGCACGCCGAGCAGGGCCAGCGCGGTGGGGCCGACGTCCACCAGGCGGGGCTCGGCCAGCGGGCGGCCGCCGAGGTCCGCGTCCAGCCGGTTCGCGATCACGAACACCGTGCGCTCCTCGGCCGAGGTGCCGCCGTGGCCGCCCTCGTCCACGTGGCCGTGGTCGGTGGTGACCAGCACGGTCCAGCTCTCCCCCGGACGGGCGCGGACGGCGTCGAGCAGGCGGCCCAGGTAGGCGTCCTGGGCGTGCAGGGCGGCGGCGTACTCGGGGCAGTGGGGGCCGAGGGCGTGGGCCACCTCGTCGGTGTCGCCGAGATAGACGAAGGCGAGGTCGGGGCCGGTCTCGGCGAGGTGGCGCTCGGCGGCGTCGGCGATCTGCCGGTCGGCGGCGGTCCAGGTGAGGGCGTAGCCGTCCAGGACCATGCGGTGGTCGATGGCGGGGCCGAACGCGCCGTGCTCGCCGAGGGCGGCCCAGGAGAGGAAGGCGGCGGTCACCAGGTCGGGGCGGGCATTCTTCGCACGACTCAAAAAGTCCGGAAATTTCGTGAACTGGGGGCTGGTGAAGCTGTTGTCCACGACGCCGTGTTTGTCGGACCAGGCGCCCGTGGCGATCGACGACCAGCCGGGGCCCGAGTCCGTGCGCGACCTGATCACGCGGCCCGCCGCCGGCGGCTCCGCAGCCTTGGGCACGACCTCGCCGGGCGACTCCGTCCTGGGGGCCGCCGCCTCGCCGTACGGGAGCTTGCTGGTGCCGTACGCGCCGGAGGCCATCAACGACGACAGGACCGGCGGGGCCAGGGCGACGAGCCGGTCGAAGCGCAGGCCATCCATGCCGACCACGAGGACTTTGTTCTTGTTAAGGGGCATTCCCCTATCTAAGCGGTGAACCGTCGCACCCAGGCGACCGCGCCCGGCAGGATCTCCTCGACCGGCGCCACGTCCGGGTACCAGGTGCGCTCCCACTCCAGCGAGACCCATCCGGCGTACCCGGCCGCGCGCAGCAGGTCGCCGGCCTCCTCCAGCGGGACCGAGCCCGTCCCCATCGGGACCGGGGTGGTGTCCTCGGCCGAGACGGCGTCCTTGACCTGGACGTAGGCGAGCGAGGGGCCGAGCGCGGCCAGCGTGGCGGCCGGGGACTCGCCGTGCCGCCAGGGGTGCAGCAGGTCCCACAGCGCGCCGGTGACCTCGGGGCGGCCCGCCTCGGCCAGCAGCCCGGCCACGGCCGCGCCGGTGGGCATCCGGTCGTGCGTCTCGACCAGGACGCGTACGCCGAGGGCGGCGGCCGTACCGGCCACAGACCTCAGCCGGCGGGCGCCGACCGCCGGATCGTCGCCGCGCGGGAACACCCGCACGCCCGGCGCGCCCAGATCGGCGGCCAGCCGCAGGTCGGCGAGGAGCGTGTCGGCGACAGGCTCGTCCGGTCCCGGCTCACAGATGCCGACATAGCCGGCCAGGGCGGCGATCTCCAGCCCCGCCCGCTCCACCCGTTCCCGCACCGCGCGCCGCTCCCGCGCGGTGAGCCCGGTATGGACGCCGGTGTCCGGATGCAGCCGCAGCTCAAGCCCCTGGCAGCCGTGCGCGACGGCGATCCCGGCCGCCCGCTCCAGCCCCTCCCCCGGCATCCCCAACGTGCTGACCGCCAGCTTCACGCCGTCACCCCGGCTTCCGCGCCCGTCACGCTCATGCCATCCTCCTGACGCTCTCCCGCAGCACGACCTCGCCCGCGACGTGCTCGACCACGGGGGCGGCGGCGGCGTCCTCGCGGCCGAGCGCGAGCTCCAGGGCCCGCGCCCCCATGTCCGTCAGCGGCAGCCGCACGGTCGTCAGCGCGGGCACGTGATCACGCAGCGTGACGATGTCGTCGAACCCGGCCACCGAGACGTCCTCGGGCACCCGGATCCCGCGTTCGCGGCAGGCGGCCAGCGCGCCCACGGCCATCACGTCGTTGACCGCGAACACGCAGGTCGCCGCGCCGATCTCGGTCGCGGCCCGGTAGCCGCCGTCGCGGTCGAACGGCCCGTGGACCACGACGGGCTCGGGCAGGCCCAGCTCCCGCAGCCCCTGCGTGAACCCCTCGCACCGGTCGGCGGCGGTCACCAGGTGGGGCGGCCCGGCCAGCACGGCGAAGCGGGTGTGCCCGAGCCCGGCCAGCGCGCGGGCCAGGGCCGCGGCGCCGGCCCGGTTGGCGGGCGCGACGGTGTCCACGCCGAGCAGGTCCTGGCCGACGCACGCGGCCCGCCCGCCGCCCTCCTGGTAGCGGGCCAGCTCCTCGCGCAGCCGCCCGGTCACGACGGGGTCGGCGACCCGCGAGCCGACCAGCAGCACGGCGCGCACCCGCTGGGCGTTCATGGTGGCGACGTAGGCGATCTCCTGCTCGGGGTCGCGGTGGGTGGTGCCCACCATGACGAGCATGCCCTCGGTGGCGGCGGCCCGCATCGCGCCGTCGGCCAGCGCGGCGAAGTAGGGGTCGGTCAGGTCGTGGACGACGATGCCGATGACGTTGCTCGCCCCCCGGGCCAGCGTCTGGGCGGCGATGTTGGCGCGGTAGCCGAGCTCGTCGGCGGCCCGTTCGACGCGGGCCCGCAGGGTCGCGCCCACCTGGCGGGTGCTGCCGTTGAGCACCCGCGAGGCGGTGGCGAGGGAGACGCCCGCCTGTTTGGCGACGTCCTCAAGCGTGACCACGAGACCTCCCGGAAAGCGGTTTCCAAGTCTGCCAGACGACGACCTGGCTCCGCATCCTCGCACGCCCGCCCGCGGCGGCGGCACAACTCGCGGCACCGCGCTCACCAGGACGGCGACGGGACCCTCACGCCCAGGGGAACAGGATGTCGAACAGGCCCTTCTTCTCGCTCGGCGTGGGGGCGGGCTGCTCCTGCTGCGCGGGCGGCGCCTGAGTGGGGGGCGCGCTCTCCTGCCGCTCCGGCTGCCTGGTGGCGGGCGCCTTGGCCGAGTCCTCGGCCGAGTCCTCGGGGGTGCCGTCGGAGGTGTCGTTCATCCCGTCCTGCGGGCCGTGGGTGACCTTCTCGTCGGGCGTGGCCGTCGGACGGCTCTCGCGGGTGGCGGTGGGCCGCGCCGACGGCTCGCGGGTGGGACGGGGGCGGCGGGCCACGGGGGTGGGGGTTACGGTCTCGGACACGGTCGGCTCGGCGGTGTCCGTTTCCTCGGGCTCGGGGGCGGACTCGGTCTCCTCCGGGAGCGCGGTCTGCGGCGGGGCGGTGACCTGGCTCGCACCGGCGCAGGCGCCGACCCCGCACGGGTCGTCGGAGGAGGTGCCGGTGAGCAGCCAGCCCGCCCCGGCGCCGACCAGCACCACCGCGGCGGCCGCCAGCACCAGCACCCTGGTACGCCGGCGCACCTCGCGATCGCGCCCGGCGCCGACCCGGCGGTCGTCGGCGTCGTCGGTCCAGCCGGAGCCGAGGAAGCCGCGCCTGGTCTCACCCGCGTCGTCGCCGTCGGGCTTGTAGCCCTGGTCCAGCGGCAGGTAGGGCAGGTCGTCGTCGGCCGCCGGGTCTCCGCCGGGAACGCCGGGGCCGTCCGCCTCGACGACGGCGTGCGGCCCGCTCAGGCTCTCGTACGGCCCGGCCAGCGTCTCGTGCGGCCCGCTCAGGGCCTCGTGGGACCCGCTCGGCCCGTCCAGGACGTCGTGCGGGCCGCTCGGGCCGTCGAGCACGTCGTGCGGCGCGTCGGCCGGGGTCGCGGGGGTCGCCGGGGCTTCGACGGGCTGCGCGGCCTGGCCGGCCGGGAGGATGTAGGTCTCGTTGCCGGAGACCTGGATCGCGGGCTGCTCGTCGGTGTCCTCGGTGCTCCACCGGGGGGACAGCACGTCTCCGGTCAGCTCCGGGTTTAACGGTTTACCCTGCCCATCCTCGTACGGCCTGTCGTTCTCGTCGCGCGCCACGATGGAACCTCTCTAGCTCTGAATACGGACCGCGACCTTTCTTAACAGACTTGTCCGGATATTTCACATGTTTCGCTAAAGTTACTCTGCGTCACATTGGCCCCAGCCAGCGGGCGAGCGCGGCCTCCAGCGGATGCCCCCGCGCCTCCGACGTCCAGGCCGTGTAACCGTCGGGACGCACGAGCAGCGCCTCGGCGTCGTGCTCCGCGCCGCCCCGCACGATCTCCAGCCGGTCCGCCCACGGCGCGGCCGCCGCCACCAGGTCGTCGCGCCCGCCGAGGTCCAGCAGCAGCGCCCGGCCGCCGCGCAGCAGCTCCGCGGTGCGCACCACGCCGCCGGCCGTCTTGACCGCCAGGTCGGGAGCCATCCGCCCGGCTCCGGGCACGCCCACGTCGTAGGCGGTGTCCACCCCGGCGATCATCCCGCTCAGGTACTCGTTGACCTGGTCGAACCGCATCAGCTCGGCGAACAGCTCGCGCAGCGGGTCGACGGCCGGGTCGGGGTGGGCCAGCGCGCTCTGGGCCCGGACGTTCCACAACACCCGCGCGCCGACCGGATGCCGCTCCGCGTGGTAGCTGTCCAGCAGCCCCGCGGGGGCCTCGCCGCGCACCTCGGCGGCCAGCTTCCAGCCCAGGTTGAAGGCGTCCCCCAGGCCGGTGTTGAGCCCCTGGCCGCCCCACGGGAAGTGCACGTGCGCGGCGTCCCCGGCCAGCAGGACGCGGCCCGCGCGGTAGGTCTCGGCCTGCAGGGCGGCGTCGCCGTACCGGGACAGGTTGCGCGCGCCGGCCATCGGGACCGGGACGCCGAGGATGTGCTCGGCCGCCTCCTGGAGCTCCTCGATCGCGACGGGCGCCTCCCGGTCGGCGTGCGGGGCGCGGAAGTCGTAGGTGGTGACGCGGCTGTGCCCGGCGGGGTCGAGCCAGACGATGGCCCAGCCCCGCGGCGTACGCGTGTAGCCCGGTGGCACCGTGTACGGGTCGAGCAGCCGCACGTCGCCCATGAGCGCGGCGACGCGGGCCCCGGCGCCGGTGAACGGGATGCCGGCGGCCTTGCGCACGACGCTGCGCGCGCCGTCGGCGCCGACGACGTACCGGGCGGTCAGCTCGCGGCCGTTCACGGTCAGGGCGACGTGGTCGTCCCGCTGCTCCAGGCCGGTGACCTCCTGGCCACGCCGGATCTCCGCGCCGAGGGCCGCCGCGCGGCGGGCGAACACCTGCTCGGCCCACGCCTGCGGGCTGCCCACGATGCTCGGGCCGCCGTCCGAGACCGCGCCGAGGTCGAGCCCGAACATGCCGGAGAAGTGGAAGCTCACGCTCCCGTACGTGGACCGCCCCACCGCCTCCAGCAGCCCGCGCCGGTCCAGACTCCGAGCCGTGCCCG
This sequence comes from Nonomuraea sp. NPDC004702, assembly GCF_053601695.1. Lineage (NCBI taxonomy): Bacteria > Bacillati > Actinomycetota > Actinomycetes > Streptosporangiales > Streptosporangiaceae > Nonomuraea > Nonomuraea sp. NPDC004702. The sequence goes on along the minus strand of NZ_JBSGCE010000006.1, from coordinate 72,896 downwards.
CGTGCAGCGTCCCGGCCTTGGACTGGCCGGTCGGCACGGCGAGCCGTTCGAGCACCAGCGGCCGCACCCCCTGCAGGCCCAGCTCGGCGGCGAGCAACATGCCCACGGGCCCGCCACCCACCACGGCGACATCGAACACAGGAGCCTCCTCGAACCCGGATGAGTACGTAATCTTCGTACATACGAACAATGTCCGTCAAATCACCGTTCGTGTTATCCGTACAATGGCGGCATGCTGCACCCGTCGCGTGACCAGATCCAGTTGGTGGAGGTGCTCGCCGCGCTCGGCCATCCCGTACGCGCCAAGATCGTGCGCGCGCTGGCCTCGGGGGACGAGCTGTTCTGCGGCGAGGTCGTGGCCGACGTGCCGAAGTCGACGCTGACCGCCCACTGGCGGGTGCTGCGCGAGGCCGGCGTCATCTGCCAGCGCCCGGAGGGCCGCAAGCTGTTCATCCGGCTGCGCCGCGACGACCTCGACGCCCGCTTCCCCGGCCTGGTCGATCTACTGCTGGCCGAGGACCTCTAACCCGCCGGCCGGGTCACAGGCAGGGGTTCGTGGTGGAGTCGACCACCTTGTCCTTGAGCGAGCCCGGGATCGCCGACGCCACCCGCACGCCCGGCCAGTCGGCCCCGATGACGAGCTGCACGATCGGCCCGTCGGGCAGCGGGGTGACCTTGCTCGCGTACGGCTTCGGGTTCACCGGGGCGACCTTGCCCGCCACCGGCGTGCGCTTGTCCTTCGACAGCCGGGCGGCCACGGCGTCCCCGTAGACGGCGCCGTTCTCGGCGTCCTTCTTCGCGTACCGGATCGACGTGGTGGCCACCGGCGCGGCGTTGCCGACCTGGACGACGGCGAACCCCTGGTCGGCCAGCTCGTCGGCCACCTGACCGGCCTTGCCGAGCTCGGTGGTGCCGTTGAGCACCTGGACGCGCACCTGCCCGTTCTCGACCTTCGGCTTGGCGGCGGCCGAGGGCGGGGTCACGTTGACGTCGGAGCGCACGGCCTCGAAGAAGTTGCGCGCGTCCGGCTGCTTGAGCTGCACCCGGTTCTTGTCGGCCGGGTACGCCTCCACCGGCACGGTGATGCCCTTGAGCTCCTTGGCGGTCAGCCCTTGGACGCTTCTGGCGATCTCCAGCATCCGGTCCGGCTGCGCGAGCTCGCTGTCCAGGGAGACGGCCTTGACCCCGGCCCGCAGGAACGCGTTGAGCTTGGCGGGGTCGGTGAGCAGCCCGCCATCGGTGATCTTGTCCAGCACCTTGGTGAGGAAGACCTGCTGGCGCTGGATGCGGCCGAGGTCGCTGCCGTCGCCGAGGGCGTAGCGGGTGCGCACGTACCCGAGGGCCTGCTCGCCCTTGACGACGTGCTTGCCCGCGCTGAGCACGAGCTTGGCCTTGGGGTCGTTGACCGCCTTGGGCAGGCAGATCTCGATGCCGCCGAGGGCGTCGACGATGCCCTTGAAGCCGGTGAAGTCCACCTTCACGATGTGGTTGATCTTGATGTTGGTGAGCGACTCCAGCGTGCGGACCGTGCAGTTGATACCGCCGTCGTTGAAGGCGGAGTTGATCTGGCGCAGCCCGCCGGCCAGCATCGTGCCGGTGCGGCTCCGGCACTGCGGGATCATGACCATGGTGTCCCGGGGGAAGCTGATCATGGTGGCCTTGTCCCGGTCCGGGGAGATGTGCAGCACCATGATCGTGTCGGTGCGCTCACCGAGGCCCTGCGACTTCGCGCCGTACTTCTTGTTGTCGCCCTCGCGCGAGTCCGAGCCGACGAGCAGCACGTTGAGCGCGCCGGTCTCGGGCGGCCGCGACCCGGCCTCCACCGGCGGCAGGATCGGGATGTCGGCGAAGATGCTGCGGTAGTACGCGTACCCGCCCAGCGTGACGACGACCAGCACGAACGTCAGCACCATGCTCACCCACGCCAGCGGCGTGATCCGCCGCGCAGGCCCCGGGGGCCGGTCCAGGCGACGGTCGGGGCGCTGATCGGGGCGCTGATCGGGGCGGCGGTCCGGGCGGCGGTCGGGGCGATGCTGCGGCCGTTCCGGCGCTCTCCGGCCCTCGCTCACGCGCCCCCCTCTACGCGCGCCCGCACAGGACGCACCCCCGCGCGCCCCTCGCAGAGCGCGGCCCCCTCTGGTGTGACGCGCAGCATACTGATAATCCGCCGTATATACGGCGTGTCGCAAATTTCACCCCATAGCAGCCTCCGGCGGACGCGTCCGGCGAGGGCTCCATGCAATGCGCGCGAATCCACGGCGTCACTACGGTCCGTGACGCCATCATGACGTCCATGCTTCTGACCGAGATGGCGCCCCCTCCAGGCGCCGAGGCGCTGGCCGGGCTGCGCACCGCCGCCCGGACCGCCCGCCGGGCCGTCTTCGTCGCGCTCGCCGGCTCGATCGCGCTGCTGGCCACGTCACAGGTGCTGGCCGACCGCGCGCCGACCAGAGAGCAGACGTTACCGCTCGCCGTGCTCTCGCTGGCGGTGTTCGCGACCGCGCTGCCCGTCCTGGCGGTCACCCAGCTGGTGTGGGGCGCGCGGGCGCGCCTGGTGCGCCGGCGCGAGCGCGAGCTGTTCGCCGTGCCGCCCTCGGCCCGGCGGCGTCCGCTGAGCCGGCTCGGCGTCGCGTCCGGCTGGGCCGTGCTGCTGCTGCTCGGCGCCACCTCTCCCGGCCAGTTCAGGGCGGCCGCCCTGTACGCCTTCGCCGACGCCCTGAGCTGGGCCGTCGAGGCCGCCATGGTGATCGGCCTGGCCGCGGGGGTGTCGTTCCTCATCTGGTGGGCACGGGACGCCCTGGGGATAGTGGCGCGCGCCGGTCGTCCGGGAGGATCACCTGGCGATCCGTGGGATCCCGGCCGGGGCGCGCGTCCACGAGGGGGCGCGGCGCTCTGGACGGGCGCGGCCGTGGCGGTCGCCGCCCTGCTCGGAGCCCGCGCCCATCTCTGGGAACCGCCCATGCCGATCGTTTACGCGCTGCTGACCGCCGCCCTCGTCTGCGGGGTAGTTACCGACGAGTAGCATAGGCGCGGAACCCCATCCAAGAACGAGGAGCGAATCCGTGCCTTCCTCTCGTGACGTCGTGTTCGTCGACGGCGTACGCACGCCCTTCGGCAGGTCAGGGCCGAAGGGACTGTACGCGGAGACCCGCGCCGACGACATGGTCGTCCGCGTCATCCGCGAGCTCATCCGGCGCAACCCCGGTCTGCCTCCCGAGCGCGTGGACGAGGTGGCCATCGCCGCGACGACCCAGATCGGCGATCAGGGCCTGACCATCGGCCGCTCGGCGGCGGTGCTGGCCGGTCTGCCCAAGAGCGTGCCCGGCTACGCGATCGACCGCATGTGCGCGGGCGCGATGACCGCGGTCACCACGGTCGCGGGCGGCATCGCCTTCGGCGCCTACGACGTGGCCATCGCCGGCGGCGTCGAGCACATGGGCCGCCACCCCATGGGCGAGGGCGTGGACCCCAACCCGCGGTTCCTGTCGGAGAAGCTGGTCGACCCGAGCGCGCTGGTCATGGGCATGACCGCCGAGAACCTGCACGACCGCTACCCGTCGATCTCCAAGGAGCGCGCCGACGCCTACGCGGTGCTCTCGCAGGAGAAGGCGGCCAAGGCGTACGCCGACGGCAAGATCCAGCCCGACCTCGTGCCCACCGCGGTCCGGACGGCCGAGAAGGGCTGGGGCCTGGCCGCCGAGGACGAGGCGCCGCGCCCCGGCACCACGATGGAGGCGCTGGGCGCGCTCAAGACGCCCTTCCGCCCGCACGGCAACGTCACCGCGGGCAACTCCTCCGGCATCAACGACGGCGCCACCGGCTGCATCGTGGCCGCCCGCGAGGTCGCCGGCGAGCTGGGCCTGACGCCGAAGATGCGCCTGGTCTCCTACGCCTTCGCGGGCGTGGACCCCGAGGTGATGGGCGTGGGCCCGATCCCGTCCACCGAGCGGGCGCTGCGGCTGGCCGGGCTGTCCATCGGCGACATCGGCCTGTTCGAGATCAACGAGGCGTTCGCCGTCCAGGTGCTGGCCTTCCTGGAGCACTTCGGCATCGCCGACGACGACCAGCGCGTCAACCCCTACGGCGGCGCGATCGCCTTCGGCCACCCGCTGGCCTCCTCGGGCGTGCGGCTCATGACGCAGCTCGCCCGCCAGTTCGGCGAGCGGCCCGACGTGCGGTACGGCATCACCACCATGTGCGTCGGCATGGGCATGGGCGGCACTGTGATCTGGGAGAACCTGGCATGAGCGACATCGAGACCTGGCGCGCGCTGCTGAGCGGGCGCAACACCGACGAGGTCGTCACCAAGGCCCTCGTGCGCGACGTGCCGCTGCCCGGCGGCGCCGGCACGATGGCCCTGATCACCCTGGACAACGGCTTCGACCACACCAAGCCCAACACCTTCGGCCCGCACGGCCTGTTCGCGCTGGAGGAGGCCCTGTCGCGGATCGCGGAGCGCACCGACCTGGCCGCCGTGGGCGTCACCGGCAAGCCGTTCATCTTCGCCGTCGGCGCCGACCTCAAGGGCGCGGCCGCCGTGGCCTCCCGCGAGGAGGCCGAGGCCATCGGCGCGCTGGGCCACCACGTCTTCCGCAGGCTGGGCGAGCTGCCGATCCCGACGTTCGCGTTCGTGAACGGCGCGGCCATGGGCGGCGGCCTGGAGATCGCGCTGCACTGCGCGTACCGGACGATCTCCTCCGGCGTGCCCGCGGTGGCGCTGCCCGAGTGCTTCCTCGGCCTGGTGCCCGGCTGGGGCGGCACGCAGCTGCTCCCCCGCCTGATCGGCCCGGCGAACGCGATCAAGCTGATCATCGAGAACCCGCTGTCGCAGAACCGCATGATCAAGGGCGCGGACGCGTACAAGCTGGGCGTCGCGGACGCCATGTTCGAGCCGGCCGACTTCCTGGAGGAGTCGCTGCGCTGGGCCGCCCGCGTGGTCAAGGGCGAGGTCACCGTCGAGCGGCAGGAGCACGACGGCTGGGACAAGGCCGTCGCCGACGCGCGCTTCCTGGTGGACATGAAGCTGCGCGGCGCCTCCCCCGCCCCCTACCGGGCGCTCGACCTGATCGCGCTGGCCGCGACCGCCTCGCGCGACGAGGGCTTCGCCGCCGAGACGCAGGCGCTGGCCGACCTGCTGATGGGCGACGAGCTGCGGGCCGGGCTCTACTCCTTCGACCTGGTCCAGCGCCGGGCCAAGCGTCCGGCCGGCGCGCCGGACAGGTCGCTGGCCCGCAAGGTCACCAAGGTCGGCGTCGTGGGCGCCGGGCTGATGGCCTCGCAGATGGCGCTGCTGTTCGCGCGCCGCCTGGAGGTCCCGGTCGTGCTGACCGACCTCGACCAGTCCCGCCTGGACAAGGGCGTGGGGTACGTGCACGCCGAGGTCGACAAGCTGCTGGGCAGGGGCCGCGTCTCGGCCGACCAGGCCAACCGGCTCAAGTCCCTGGTCACCGGCTCCCTGACCAAGGACGCCTTCGCCGACGCCGACTTCGTCATCGAGGCCGTCTTCGAGGACATGGCGGTCAAGAAGCAGGTGTTCGCCGAGGTCGAGGCCGTGGTGTCGGCCGAGTGCGTGCTCGCCACCAACACCTCCTCGCTCTCGCTCACCGAGATGGGCGCCGGGCTGGCGCACCCCGAGCGGCTGGTCGGGTTCCACTTCTTCAACCCGGTCGCCGTGATGCCGCTGCTGGAGATCATCAGGGGCGCCTCGACCGACGACGCCACGCTGGCCACGGCGTTCGCGGTGGGCAAGTCGCTGCGGAAGTCGTCCGTGCTGGTCAAGGACGCGCCGGCGTTCGTGGTCAACCGGCTGCTGACCTGCTTCATGGGCGAGGTCGTGGCCGCCGTGGACGAGGGCACGCCGCTGGAGGTCGCCGAGCACGCGCTCGACGGCCTGGGGCTGCCGATGACGCCGTTCGCGCTGCTGCAGCTCGTCGGCCCGGCCGTCGGCCTGCACGTCGCCGAGACGCTGCACGCGGCCTTCCCCGAGCGGTTCGGCGTCTCGGAGAACATGGCCAAGCTGGTCGCCTCGGGCAAGCCCGGCGTCTACCGTCCGGACTTCTCGCTCGACCCGGAGGCGGTGGCCCTGTTCGCCGGCGGCACGTCGCCGTCCACGGCCGAGCAGGTCCGCGAGCGCGTGCTCGGGGCGCTGTCCCGGGAGATCCGGATCATGCTGGACGAGGGCGTCGTCGCCGGGCCGCAGGACATCGACCTGTGCATGATCCTGGGCGCCGGCTGGCCGTTCCATCTGGGTGGCATCACGCCTTATCTGGACAGATCGGGGATCGCCCAGCCCCGGTTCCTTCCGCCCGGTGTGGCCTCGCTGCCCGCGTGATTTTACGGAGGCCCGCCCGGCGGGTCTCCGTACGTCATGGCCGCCTTCGCCGTAGCGTACTGTGCCGTCCTACGAACGGAGAGTAACCATGATGCGAGCAGTCGGCACGATCGCTCTGTGCGGAGCCCTCGTGCTGGGCGCGTCGTCGCCCTCCCTGGCGGCGGCGCCCCCCACCCCCAAGGTCGTCCTCAAGGTCACCGTGGCAGTGAAGAACGGCCCCACCAAGGGCGCCTGGCTCAACTGCAGCCCCGACGGCGGCACCCACCCCTCCGCCCACGCCGCCTGCGAGCTCCTGCGCAAGGTGAAGGGCGACCCGGCCAAGATCAACGTCTCGCCGAAGGCGGCCGCGGCTTGCGGCAAGGAGGTGGAGCCGCGCGCCGTCATGATCCTCGGCAAGTGGTACGGCAAGACCGTCCAGTGGGGCAAGGTCTACACCAACGCCTGCACGATGAAGGCGGGCCTCGGAACGCTCCTGGCGATCTGAGCGGGTGAGGGGGGCGGGCGGCCGGCCCGCCCCTCTCGCGCGTCACCGGCCGGGCACGGCGCCCCGCCTGCTGTGCCGGTAGCCGTAGGCGAAGTAGACGACCACCCCGATGATCATCCAGACGACGAACCTGAGCCAGGTCTCCAACGGCAGGTTGAGCATCAGGTAGAGGCAGGCCAGCACCGACAGGATCGGCAGCAGCGGCACCATCGGCACCCGGAAGGCCCGCTCCAGGTCGGGCCGGGTGCGCCGGAGCACGATCACGCCGACGGACACCACCATGAACGCGAACAGCGTGCCGATGTTCACCAGCTCGGCCAGCTCCCCGAACGACACGAACCCGGCCAGCGCCATGGTCACCAGGCCGATGAGGACGGTGAGCCTGGCGGGCGTGCCGAAGGTCGGATGGACGACGGCCAGCCGGCGCGGCAGCAGGCCGTCGCGGCACATGGCGAACAACACCCGGGTCTGCCCGAGCAGCAGCACCAGCACCACGGTCGTCAGACCGGCGATGGCGCCCACGCTGATGATGGCGGCCAGCCAGGGGTGGCCGACGGCGGTGAACGCGTCCGACAGCGGCGCGCTCGTGCTCAGCTGCTTGTACGGCTGCATGCCGACGACGACCAGCGAGACGGCGACGTAGAGGATCGTGCAGACGGCCAGCGAGCCGATGATGCCGCGCGGCACGTCGCGCTGCGGGCGCACGGTCTCCTCGGCGGCGGTGGCCACGATGTCGAAGCCGATGAAGGCGAAGAACACGATCGCCGCGGCCGAGAAGATGCCGATCACGCCGAACGCGACGGGCGTGACCCCGAACAGCACCTGGATCAGCGGCGCCTTCAGCCCCTCGACCCGCGGCGAGGCCACCGGGTCGGGGATGAAGGGCGTGTAGTTGGCGGCCTTGACGAAGAACAGCCCGGCCACGATGACCAGCAGCACCACCGTGATCTTGGTGATCACCAGGATCAGGTTGACCCGCGAGGAGATCTTGATGCCGGCCACCAGGATCGCGGTGAGGATCAGCACGATGGCCACCGCGGGCACGTTGACCACGGGATCGTCGCCCGCGATGGAGGCCGGCAGGTGGATGCCGACGGAGTCGAGCATCGAGGCGAAGTAGCCCGACCAGCCGACCGACACCACGGCCGCGGCCAGCGCCAGCTCCAGGATCAGGTCCCAGCCGATCACCCAGGCGGGGAACTCGCCGAGGGTGGCGAAGGAGAAGGTGTAGGCGGACCCGGCCACGGGGATCGTCGAGGCGAACTCGGCGTAGCACAGCGCCGCCAGTCCGCACACGACGGCCGCCACGACGAACGAGACCGCGACCGCCGGCCCGGCCACCTCCTTGGCCACCTGGCCGGTGAGCACGAAGATCCCGGTGCCGACGATCACGCCGATGCCGAACACCATCAGGTCCATGGCGGTCAGGCGTTTACGCAGCTGATGCTCGGGAGTCTCGGTGTCGCGGATCGACTGTTCGACGCTCTTCGTGCGAAAGATGTCCACGATCAGCGATCCTTCCCAGACCCTCCGTGATCATGCGCTCACGCCGGGCTCGCCGGTGAAGCGCCTCGTCGGGGGTAGCGGACCCGCATCATGGTGGACGACCTGCTGGACACGCTGGCCGGTCAGGACGTGGCGGTGGTGCTGGCGCTCGTCCTGGTCTTCCTGACGCTGGACGCCTCGGTCGGGATCGGCCTGATCACGCCGGGCGACGGCCTGCTGATCGTCGCGGGCGCCACGTCGGGCAGCGTGCCGGAGACGCTGGCCCTGATCGGCACCGGCGTGCTGGCCTGCCTCCTGGGCGCGACGGGCGGCCACCGCCTGGGCCGCCGGTACGGCCCCCGCCTGCGCGACAGCAGGCTCGGCCGGCGCGTCGGCGAGGAGCGCTGGACCCGGGCGGAGCAGATCCTGCGGCGCAGCGGCTGGGCGCTGGCCCTGGCCTACTTCCTGCCGGTGGTGCACGCGCTGACGCCGGCCCTGGCGGGCGCGGTGGGCATGCCCTACCGCCGGTTCATGCCGTGGGCCCTGCTGGGCAGCACGGCGTGGGTGAGCACGTACGTCGTGCTGGGGGCGGCGGCCGGGCAGATGGCGCGGCGGGAGGCGGGCCTGCTGCTGCCGGCGGCGGCCGCGGCGGTGGTCGTCATGCTGGCGATCACCGCCGTGGTCCGCCGGGTGCTCAACGGCGGACCGGCTGCTCCACGCGGGAGGTCCGCTTCGCGACGGCCTCGGTGATCTGGCGCGCGAGGTCCTGGCCGGTCAGGCCGATGCGGCCGAGGATCGCGGCCCGCTTGGCGTGGTCGAGGAACTCCTGCGGGATGCCGAAGGTGCGCACCGGGACGTCGACGTCGGCGTCGCGGAGCAGGCGGGCCACGGCGTCGCCCACGCCGCCCACGCGGCCGTTGTCCTCGACCACGGCGACCAGCTTGTGGGCGCCGGCGGCCAGCGTCAGCGCCTCGTCGAGCGGCTTGACCCAGCGCGGGTCGACCACGGTGGCCGAGATGCCCTGCGCGTCGAGCAGGACGGCCGCCTCCATGCACACGTGCGCCATCGGGCCGACGCCCACCAGCAGCACGTCCGGCTCGCCCTCGGCGGCCCGCAGCAGGTCCATCTCGCCCAGGCGGCCCACGGACTCCAGGGGCTCGGCCACCGGGCCCTTGGGGAAGCGCAGCACGGTCGGCCCGTCGGAGACCTCCACGGCCTCGCGCAGCAGCTCGGTGACGCGGTCGCCGTCGCGCGGCACCGCGATCCGCAGGCCGGGCACGACCTGGAGGATCGACAGGTCCCACATGCCGTTGTGGCTGGCGCCGTCGTCGCCGGTGACGCCGGCCCGGTCGAGGACGACGGTGACCGGCAGCCGGTGCAGGGCGACGTCCATCAGGAGCTGGTCGAAGGCCCGGTTGAGGAAGGTGGCGTAGACGGCCACGACCGGGTGCAGGCCGCCGAGCGCCAGGCCGGCGGCGCTGGTCAGCGCGTGCTGCTCGGCGATGCCGACGTCGTAGATGCGGTCGGGGAAGGCGTCGGCGAAGGCGTTGAGGCCGGTGGGGTGGAGCATGGCCGCGGTGATGGCGACCAGGTCCTCGCGCTCCTTGCCGAGCCTGACCAGCTCCTCGCTGAAGACGTTGGTCCAGATGCGCGGCTTGGGCTTCTCGGCGCCGGTGGCGCGGTCGAAGGCGCCGGGCGAGTGGAACTGGTCCTCGTCGTGGTTCTCGGCGGGGGTGTAGCCGCGGCCCTTCTGGGTGAGGGCGTGGACGATGACCGGGCCGCGGAAGGCGCGGGCCTTGCGCAGCGCCGCCTCCATGGCCTGCTCGTCGTGGCCGTCGATGGGGCCGACGTACTTCAGGCCGAGGTCCTCGAACATGACCTGCGGGGCCAGGACGTCCTTGACGCCCTTCTTGAAGCCGTGGAGGGCGTCGTAGAGGACGGGAACGTTCCCGAGCTTGTCCTTGACGTATTCGAGCATGTCCTCGTAGCGGCGGTTGACGCGCAGCGAGGACAGGTGGGAGGCCAGGCCGCCGATGGTCGGGGAGTAGGAGCGGCCGTTGTCGTTGACCACGATCACGACGGGCAGGTCTTTGATCGCGGCGATGTTGTTCAGCGCCTCCCAGGCCATGCCGCCGGTGAGCGCGCCGTCGCCGATCACCGCGACGACCGTGCGCTCGCGCTCGCCGCGCAGCTTGAACGCCTTGGCCAGGCCGTCGGCGTAGGACAGCGCGGTGGAGGCGTGGGAGTTCTCGACGAAGTCGTGCTCGGACTCGGTCTGGCTCGGGTAGCCGGACAGGCCGCCCTCCTGCTTGAGCGCCTCGAAGCCGGCCGCGCGGCCGGTGAGCAGCTTGTGCACGTACGCCTGGTGGCCGGTGTCCCAGATGACCGGGTCGCGCGGGGAGTCGAAGACGCGGTGGACGGCGATGGTGAGCTCGACCACGCCCAGGTTCGGCCCGAGGTGGCCGCCGAACCTGGCGCAGGCGTCGACGAGCAGGTCACGGATCTCCCCCGCGAGCCGCGGCAGCTCCTCAACAGCGAGCCGTTTGACGTCGTGCGGTCCCTCTATCGAGCCCAGCAACCCGCTCACGGATGCGACTCCCCTCTGCCTCGTTCGCCGTCTGTTCCTTTTCGACGACGCAGAAGAGTCTAGTTCGCCGACGTCTCGCTGACTCCATCGAGTCAAATCCACCCACTTATGTCCGATCTTGACCTAGTCTTTCCGGACATATGAACTCCCTCCCTAAAGGCAAGATCGCGGCCGTGGTCGCCGCGGCTCTCGCACTCGCCATGGCCGCCGCCTCCCTCGTGCTCGTGCTTTCCGACGTCGCCACGACCTCGGCCGAGCGTGCGCCGGTCAGCCAAGCCCAGAAACTCGCTTCATCGCCCGCCGCGGCCCGCGCCGGCGCCGCCGCGCCCGGCGGCCTGGCGCAGGCCACGGCCAACGCCCTCTACCGGACCGGCAGGCTCGCCGATGTGAACTGCGCGCCCGGCGCGCTGCCCGCGGGCAGCATGATCGCCTACCGCCGCTTCCTCACGCGGGTGACGAACTGCCTGAACAAGGCGTGGGCGACGCAGTTCCGCAAGGCCCGCATGCCGTTCGGCAAGCCGCGGCTGCGGATCATCACCAAGAAGGTCAGGACGCCCTGCGGCGCCTGGAACACCGGCGCCGACGGCGTCTACTGCTCCACCGACCGCACGATGTACCTGCTGATCACCCGCGCCCAGCTCCGCAACCCGTTCCCGCTGGGCATCAGCCGCCTGATCGCCCACGAGTACGGCCACCACGTCCAGCAGGCCTCCGGCATCTGGAACTACTACTGGACGGCCAGGAACACCGCGGGCAAGGCGGCGCGCCTCCAGCTCTCGCGCAAGTCCGAACTCCAGGCCGAGTGCTTCTCCGCCGTCTTCATGAGCACGATGAAGGGCACCGCCCTGGTGAACCAGTCCGACTGGGACTACACGGTCCAGTGGTTCTACAAGAACGGCGCCAAGGGCTGGCCGCAGAACGACCACGGCAAGGGCCCGACGCAGGCGGCCTGGATGACCAGGGGCTTCAACCGGGGCGCGCCGGGCGCGTGCAACACGTGGGCGGCGGCTGCACGAAACGTCCAGTGACGTCTGGCATTTCCGCTTTACCTTGATCTCTCTCTTTTGTAGTGTGCCTTCCCATGCGTACCCCCCGATTGGCGATCATTGCCGGAGCACTGGCGAGCGTTTTCGTCGCCGGTACGGCCCACGCGGCCGTGGCCGCCCCGGCGAGCAAGCCGGTCCTGACGAAGAACCCGATCTACAAGACCGGCCGGCTCGCGCTCAGGACGTGCGAGGAGCCGCCGGTCCGGTCCGGGACCGAGGACGAGGCGCGGGTCTACTTCGAGGCGGTGCTCGAATGCCTCGACAAGGCCTGGGCCCCCAAGCTCAAGCAGGCGGGCTTCGCCTTCAGCAAGCCGAAGTTCCAGGTGATCACCAAGCTGGGCGCCCCCACGGGCTGCGGCGGCTTCCCGGGGGGCGCGCAGGCGCTGTACTGCCCGGTCAACAAGACGATGACCCTCCTGCTCAGCCCGAACGTCGTGGAGGAGCCGTCGGACCCGGTGCTGATGCTGGTGGTGGCCCACGAGTACGGCCACCACGTCCAGAAGCTCACCGGCATGCTCCGGCACAACAAGCGCGGCGAGTACGTCCTGGACAACCCGCGGAACCTGGAGCCGGTGCGCCGTACCGAGCTGCAGGCCGAGTGCTACGCCGGGGTGTTCATGGGCAGCGTCTGGGACTCGCTGGGCCGTAGCCAGAAGGAGTTCGACTCCCTGCTCAAGGGCACGCACGACCCGGCCGACCTGAGCGCGCTCGGCGTGAAGACGCGCTCCTCGGCCGACCTGAGCCACGGCTCGGACGCCAACGTCGCGTGGTGGCTCAAGCGCGGCTTCACCGGCAAGTCGGCGGGCTCCTGCAACACCTGGGCCGCCCCCAAGGGCAAGGTCAGCTAAGCCAAACTCGTACAAACTCCTCTAAGATCCGCGATCGTGCGCATTCCCCTCATGGCGCTCGCCATGTGCATGATCGCGGTTCTTCTGTCGCCGGCTCCGTCGGCCGCGGCGGGCCGCCCGGCGCGAGGGGGGTTGTCGGCCGCGCCGGTCGTCTCACGGGAACGCCTGGCCTGCGCCGTCCCCGCCATCAGGGCGGGCAGCGCCGCCTCGCTCAAGTCCTTCCACCGGGCCATGGCCAGATGCGCCGACCGGTTCTGGGCCGGCCGGTTCGCGGCCGCGGGCCTGACCTACACCCCGCCCGAGGTGACCGTCACCACCGGCGCCGACTCGGTCTGCGGCCGGATCACCGCCAACGGCGCGCAGTACTGCCCGGTGCAGCGCACGATCGTCATCCGCGTCATGAAGCACGACCTGGACGACCCGTTCCGGATGAACATCGCGCACTCCGTCGCGCACGAGTGGGGACACCACGTCCAGGAGCTCACCGGCGTGCTGGACGCGCAGAACGCCCTGTACCAGCCCGCCTCCACGGGGGCCCGCACCCTGCTCAGCCACCGGCTGGAGATGCAGGCCGAGTGCTTCGCCGGCGTCTTCTACAGCGCCGCGCTCACCTCGATCAAACCCGACGTCACCTGGCGCGAATGGCTGGACGCCGTCCGCCGGGCGGACTACAGCAAGATCCACGGACGCCCGCGCAACCTGGCCTACTGGCAGAACCGCGGCTACCGCGACGGCTCCGCCGCCGCCTGCGACACCTGGACGGCCCCCAAGGCCCGGGTGCGCTAGGAGCTGACCCTGGCCAGCACTTCCAGCGGGTCGGCCAGCACGTGGGCGAAGGCCAGCTCGGCCGCCCCGACCAGGGTCACGTGGTCGCCGAGCGCCGACGTGCGCAGCCGGACGTGCTCGCGCTGGGGGGCCATGGCGTGCAGCGCCAGCCGGGTGCGGACCTGCGCCGCCGAGCCGAGGTAGACCTCCCGCAACATGCCCCCGAAGATCACCATCTCCGGGTTGAAGATGTTGACCAGGTTCGCCACGCCGAGCCCGAGCCAGTCGCCGACCCGGCTCAGCGCCTCCTGCGCGACGATGTCGCCCCGGTCGGCCGCGTCGACCACGGCGCGGACCGCGTCGCGGCCGTGCTGGCCGGGCCCGAAACGGCCGGCCAGCTCCAGCAGCGCCCGCTCCCCCACCTCGGCCTCCAGACAGCCGTGCGAGCCGCAGGAGCACTCGCGCCCGCCGGGGTTGACGACCATGTGGCCGACCTCGCCGCCGTAGCCGTCGAAGCCGCCGAGCAGGTGGCCGCCGGTGATGATGCCGCCGCCGATGCCCACGTCGCCGTGCAGGCAGATGAGGTCGCGCACGCCCACGCCGAGGCCCCGGCTGTGCTCGGCCAGGGCCGCCAGGTTGGCGTCGTTGCCCACGCTGACCGGCAGCCCGAGGCCCAGCCTGCGGCCCAGCTCCTCGCCGAACGGCACGTCGTGGGCCATCAGGTTGGGCCCGAACGTCACCACGCCGTCGCCCTTGCGCACCCCGCCGGACACGGCGGCGGCGGCGCCGACGCACACGGTGTCGTCGCGCGTCTTGCGCCGCATCTGCCTGGCGAACCCCGACAGCACCCCGGCCAGCTCGTCGAGGGCGAACCTGCCCCGGTCGCGGGTGGTCTCCCTGCGGTCGAGGATGACGCCGCCCAGCCCCACCCGCGCCGCCACGAGCCGGTCGGGGCCCACGTCGAACGCGAACACGTAGACGCGCGCCGACTCCGGGCGCACCACCAGCGAGGGCCGGCCGGCCCGGCCGGTCTCGCGCGGCAGCTCCTCCCGCACCAGCCCGGCGGCGGTGAGGTCGGACGTCAGCGCCATGATGGTGCTGCGGTTGAGCCCCATCTTCGAGGTCAGCTCGGCGCGCGAGATCGGCCCGCCCAGATGGACATGGCGAAGCAGCGCGCCGAGATTGTGGCGCCTGATGTCCTCCTGGGACGGTCCGGCACGCATCGTCTGGGGTTCCTTCAGGGGCTGCGGGTCGCTGATCACCTTAGACCAGCAGCAGCCGCCCGCTTGCGCGCCAGGGCGTCGACGCCCGCGGCGAGCAGCAGCACGCACCCGGTGACCAGGTACTTCACGCTGGCACCGTAGCCCATCAGGCCCATGCCGTTCTCGATCACGGCCACCACGGCGCCGCCGAGCACCGCGTCGAGCACCCGCCCCTTGCCGCCGAACAGGCTGGTGCCGCCGATGACGGCCGCGCCGACCGCGTACAGCAGCACCGAGCTGCCGCCCGTGTTCGGGTCGACCGAGCTGGCCCGGGAGGCGGCCACGATCCCGCCGACCGCCGCCATCGCGGAGCAGATCACGAACGCGGCGATCTTGATGCGGTCGACCGGGATGCCCGCCCGGCGCGCGGCCTCGGTGTTGCCGCCGACCGCGTACAGGTGCCGGCCGAACGCGGTGCGCCGCAGCACCAGCGTCCACACGACCAGCAGCACGACGATCACCGGCACCACGATCGGCACGCCGGTGAGCGAGACCAGCGCGGGGTTGCGGCTGCGCTCCAGGTTGAGCACGTAGACCGCGAGCCCGCCGAGCAGCGCCAGGGCGCCCACGCGGGCCGCGATCAGCGACAGCGGGTCGGCGACCAGGCCGCGCGCGGACCGGTTCCTGGCCCGCAGGAGCTGCACGGCCGCGAAGCCCGCCACGCACACCGCGTACAGGATCCAGCCGAGCAGCGGCGGCAGGTTCTTGTTGGCGACGGCGACGATCACGCTGTCCCGGACAGAGATGTTGGTGCCCTCGTTGACCAGCACCAGGACCAGGCCCTGGAAGGCCAGGAAGGCGGCCAGCGTGACCACGAACGACGGTATGCCGACCTTGGCCACCAGCGTGCCCAGGACGATGCCGATGAGCACGCCGGTGGCGATGGCGGCCAGCACGCAGACGTACCAGGGCAGGCCGAAGGTGGCCAGCGTGACGGCGAGCACCGCCGCGCAGACGCCGCTGGCGAAGCCGGCCGACAGGTCGATCTCGCCCAGCAGCAGGACGAACACCAGGCCCATGGCGATGAGCGTGACGTTCGCGCCCTGGGTGAACAGGTTGGCGAAGTTGATCGAGGTGACGAACGCGGGCCGGGCCAGGGCGAAGACCGTGCAGAGCACGATCAGGCCGAGCACGGCGGGCAGCGCGCCCATGTCGCCGCCCCGGACGCGCTCCCAGTACGCCCGCACGCTGTGCGCGATCGACGGGGACTGCGCGGCGACGACGATGGCCTCGCCCGGGAGTTCCTTGACCTTGCTCATGGGGTGACCCCGTTCTTGAGGCCGAGTTCGCCGCTGCGACCCGAGGTGATCAGTTCGACGACCTGGGCGTGCGTCACGTCGGCGGTCTTGACCTGGGCGGCCATCCTGCCGAGGTAGAGCGCCGCGATCCGGTCGGAGACGGCGAACACGTCGTTCATGTTGTGCGAGATGAGGACGACCGCGAGGCCCGTGTCGGCCAGCCTGCGCACGAGTTCGAGCACCTGCGCCGTCTGGGCCACGCCGAGGGCCGCGGTGGGCTCGTCGAGGATGACGACCTTGCTGTTCCACAACACGGCCTTGGCGATCGCGACGGTCTGCCGCTGGCCGCCGGACAGGCTGGAGACCTGCTGCCTGATGGACTTCACCGTGCGCACGGACAGGCTGCTGAGCGTCTTCTCGGCCAGCTCCTCCATGCTGTCCTCGTCGAGCAGGAAGCCGTTCTTGCGTTCCCTGCCGAGGAACATGTTCTGGACGATGTCGAGGTTGTCGCAGAGCGCCAGGTCCTGGTAGACGATCTCGATGCCGAGCTCGCCCGCGTCCCGGGGGGTGTGGACGGCGACCTGGCGGCCGTCGAAGAGGATCTGGCCAGAATCGATGGGGTAGATGCCGCCGATGCACTTGACCAGCGTCGACTTGCCGGCGCCGTTGTCGCCGACCAGCGCCGTGACCTCGCCGGGGTAGGCGGAGAACTCGACCTCGTGCAGCACCTTCACCGGACCGAAACTCTTGTCGATCCCGCGCACTTCGAGGAGGGGGGTCATGGGGCTCCCTAAAGAGGGGCGCGGCCTCGCGCCGGTGGCACCCGGCCGCGCCCGTCCATGCTATTGAATTCCGGCCTCAGTGCACTTCTTGGCGAAGTCGGCGGTGCAGAGCTCCTCCTTGGTGACGTAACCGTCGGCCACGACGTCCTTGACGTTGTCGAAGGTGATGGCCTGCGGCTCCAGCAGCTCGGAGGGGACGTCCTGGCTGGTCTCGGGGTCCTTGACGCTGGCGCTCGCCGTGGGCTTCTCGCCCTTGGCCAGCGCGACGGCGAGCTTGGCCCCGGCGTCGGCCTCCTTCTTGACCGCCTTGTAGACCGTCATGCACTGGTCGCCCGCCAGGATGTTCTGCAGGCCCTGGACGGTGGCGTCCTGGCCGGTGACCGGCACCTTGCCGTTGAGGTTCTGCTTCTTCAGCACGGTGATGGCGGCGTTGCCGAGGCCGTCGTTGGCGGCCAGCACGCCGGCGATCTTCGGCTGCTGGGTGAGCATCTGCTCGAAGATCGTCCCGGCCTGGGTGTTGTCCCAGTCGGGCACGGCCTGGTCGGGGCCCTTGACGTACTCGCCGGCGTCGAACTTGGGCTTGAGCACGCCGTCGTAGCCGTTCTTGAACAGGGTCGCGTTGTTGTCGGTCGGCGAGCCGTTCAGGTAGGCGACGATGGGCTTGTCGGCCTTCTTGTCGGCCAGGCACTTGCTCAGGCCCTCGCCCTGGAGCGTGCCGACCTTGGTGTTGTCGAAGCTGACGTAGTAGGCGGCGCCGCCGCCCAGGGTCAGGCGGTCGTAGTCGATGGTGGCCACGCCCTGCGACTTGGCCTTCTCGATGACGGCCTTGCCGCTGCCGCTGTCCAGGTTGACGATCATCAGGACGGTGGCCCCGTTGGTGATCATCTGGTCGGCGATGGTCTGGAACGCCGTCTTGTCGTTCTGGGCGTTCTGGATGTCGTACTGGACGCCGGCGGCCTTGAACGCCTCTTCCAGGTACTTGCGGTCCGCCGTCTCCCAGCGCGCCGACGACTTGCTGTCCGGGAGGATGACGCCGATCTTGCCGGCTTTCGCGGCCTGCGTCGCCGAGGCGGAGGAGGTGGAGGTGGTGCCGGTCTGACCGCTGTCGCCCCCGCAGGCGGTGAGACCGAGGGCGAGCGTCGCCGCCGCGGCGGTCAGGCTGAGGATCCCCTTGCGCATGATGCAGGGTCCTTTCTTCCGGAGGGGCCCGGATGAATGTTGTTTGCGGCAACGTATTCCGCCGCGGCCTGCTTTGGAAGACCCTTCCGTCCGGCAGTTTGTTGTTTCCGGTAACAATCCAGAAACGTGGGAGCGAGGGATGGTAACTGGCAGTAACTGTTTGGTTACTGTGCGTGACGGATGAGGCACGTGAGGATGGAGAGGCCCTCGAAACGAAAGGAACCCCGCCCATGCGCCACCGTGCCCGCCTGGCCGCGCTGAGCCTCGCCCTCGCCTCCGCGACCGCCGCGCTCCTCGCGCCCCTGCCCGCCCAGGCCGCGACCGGTCAGGTCGTCGTCTTCCAGGTCGAGCCGCTGCCCCTGGAGATCTACGACGACCCCGGCGGCTGCACGAAGCTGCCCGCCGCCGCGCACGTGCTCAACAACCAGACCGATCAGGTCGTCCGCATCTACGGCGACCCGTTCTGCTTCGGGTCGTCCGTCACGGTCCAGCCCGGCTACGGCAGCCACGTCCCGGCCGGGTCGGGAAGCTTCTCCGTGGCATAGCCGATCCTTGTGCGCGCCGACCGGGCGTCAGCGGCGTGGGGTGTACGGAGCCAGCGCCCCGAAGTCGACGTCCGCGTCCGGCCACCGGCGCCGCAGGGCCGCGGCCACCTGGCGGCACCAGCCGGCCAGCCGGGGCAGCGGCCCCTCGGCGGTACGGGCGGCCGCCTCCAGGGTCGCGACGAGCTGGGCCCGGCTGTCGTCCCCCGCCGGGCGGCCGTCCAGCACGGCCAGCCGGGTCAGCCGGGCCAGCGCGTACGACACGCACGCCGCCGCCAGCCCCCTCCCGTAACGCCCGTCGTCCTCGGCCTGCGGGACCCCGGCCGCCAGCGCCCGCCGGTAGACCTCGCCCTCGGCCGGGCCGCCCAGCGACAGCCAGCCCGGACCCGGCACGTGCAGCGGGACCGCGTCGTGCAGCGCGTGCGTGAAGCCGGCGAACTCGAAGTCGATCAGCCGCGCGTCGGCCGGCCCCGCCGCGTGCACCAGGACGTTGTTGGCCTCGGCGTCGCCGTTGCTGAGCACCAGGAACGGCCCGGGCTCGGCCAGTTCGGCCAGCGCCGTCCCGAACTCCCGCTCCACCCCGCCCGGGACCGGCACCCCCAGCAGCGACGGCATCCCCGACTCACGCTGCCGGGCGACCCGTCCGAGCCGGTCGGCGGCCGGATCGACCGGCCCGAGCGCGCCCCGCCGCCGGTAGTACGCCTCCGCGTGGCCCGCGGTGAGCGCGCCGAGCTCGCCCCGGGCGCGGGCGGCGGCCGTCAGCCGGTCCGCGTGCGCGGCGGCGCCGTGGCGGCGCAGCAGCCCGTCGAGCGCGGTGCGCGGCGCGAGGTCCTCCAGCACCAGCCGGCCCTCCGCCAGGTCGACGGCCAGCACGCGCGGCGCCAGGGCCGCTCCCAGGTCCTCCGACAGGAACCGCAGGGCGGCCGCCTCCGTGCGCAGCCGCCACGGCTCGTCGCGGACGCGGGAGACGTGCGGCCCGGTCCACTTGATGATCACGGTCTCGTCGCGGTCGGTACGGGCGCGGGCGACCCGCCACGGCTCCAACCTGGTCCACTCCACCACATTGATCATCATGCGAACGTACCGAAGGACCGGGAATCGCCCCATCGCTAGACTGCCCGACCATGACCGAATTCGACGAGCAGGGACGCCCGGAACCGCCCTTCATGGGCGACGAGACCGAGACCCTCCTGGGCTTCCTCGACTTCCTGCGGGCCACCCTGGAGTGGAAGTGCTCCGGCCTCGACGCGGCGGGCCTCGGCGCCACCACCGCCGCCTCCTCGATGACGCTCGGCGGCATGCTCAAGCACCTGGCCTACGTCGAGGACCACTGGTTCTCCCGCCGTCTGCACGGGAACGACCCGCACGCCCCGTGGGACACCGTCGACTGGACGGCCGACCCCGACTGGGACTGGCACTCCGCCGCCCACGACTCCCCCGACGAGCTGCGCGCGCTCTGGCGGGACGCGGTGGCCCGCTCGCGCGCCCTGACCGCCGAGGCGCTGGCCGCGGGCGGCCTCGACCAGCCCGCCCAGCGTCCCTGGCCGGACGGCCGCCGCCCGCACCTGCGCTGGATCCTCGTCCACATGATCGAGGAGTACGCCCGGCACAACGGCCACGCCGACCTCATCCGCGAGTCCGTCGACGGGCAGACCGGCGAGTAACCCGGCGAGCAGCCCGGCGGATCAGGTCAGCAGGCTCTGCACGATCAGGGCCAGCGCCGACGCGGTCGCCACGACCAGGACGGCCGTCCGCACCTTGCCGCCGTCCAGGTGGCGGCGCAGCGGCCGCGACGCCAGGAAGCCCAGGATCATCGGCACGATCAGGGTCGCGCCGGTGGCCAGGGCGCGGGCGGGCAGGTGGCCGACGAACGCCAGAATGGCGATCGACTGCGCGGCGCTCAGGAAGAAGAACATCGCCAGGGTGGCCCGGATCTGCGGCCCCTTGGCACTCTGGTACACCAGCGCCAGGGGCGGGCCGCCGATGCCCGTGGCGGTGCCGGTGATCCCGGACACGAAGCCCGCGCCGGTGATCGTCGCGCCGTTGCGGACGACGCTGACCGTACGCGCGGTGAGCCCGACCGCCAGCAGCACCATCACCCCGACCAGCACGCCGAGCGCCTGGACGGAGACGTACACGACGATGACGGCGCCGACGGCGCTGCCGGGGACCCGGCCCAGCAGCGCGAAACCGAGCCCCCGCCAGTCCACCCGCCGCCACTCGGCGGCCAGCGTGAACAGCGGCAGCGTCATGTTGACCACCTGGATCGCGCCGGGCATCAGGCTGTGGTCGAGCATCGTCAGCACGGGCGCGGCCACCAGCCCCAGCCCGAACCCCACACTCCCCTGCACGACCGCACCCAGAAAAACCGCCAAACTCCCGACAAGCAACACAAATCCCGCATCACTCACGCCGAAAGTCAACCACCCTCACCCAGCGTCACCCCTGATGGACAGCCCCACCGGGCGAGCGGGCCACGGGGGGCGGGGTGCGGGGGCGGGGTGCGGGGTGCGGGTGCGGGGGCGGGGGCGGGGGCGGGGGTGCGGGGTGCGTTGACCTGAGTCCGTTGGTCGGGGTGCGGGGGCGGGTGCGTTGGTCGGGGTGCGGGGGCGGGTGCGTTGGTCGGGGAAGCTCTATGCTGCTCACCGTGCACTCCCCCGCTCCGCGTGCCATCGTCGCCCTCGTCGCCCTGTCGGTGCTGGCGGTCGTCCTTCAGGCCGGGCCCGTGGAGGCCGTCGCGGCGCCAAGGCTCGCCCGGTCGGCCTGCCCCGAGACGCCGATGAGCTCAGGCGGGATCCCCAGGAGCCGCGAATACCTCACAGCGGTTCTGAAGTGCCTGGACAAGTCGTGGTCCGCCCATTTCAGGCGCACCGGCCGGACGTTCCGCAAGCCCGTCGTCCGCTACTACGACGAGCCGGTGCGTGAGGTGTGCGGGTTCGCCTGGCCCGAGCACGCGGCGGCCTTCTACTGCATCGGCCGTGACACCCTCGTCCTCCCGCTGACCGGCGCCTGGATCGAGGGCCGCACCGACCTCTACCCGTTCAAGGTCGCCGCCCACGAGTACGGCCACCACGTGCAGAGCCTCCTCGGCGTGCGCAAGGGCGCGCAGAGCCGGCGCTTCGAGCTCCAGGCCGACTGCCTGGCCGGCGCGTTCCTGGGCAGCGTGTGGCCGTCGCTGAGCCGTACCCGGCAGGACTGGACGGCGCTGCTCGACGCCACCAGGGCCGCCGGCGACGAGGGCGAGGAGCACAGCCACGGCACGGGCGCCAACCGGGTGCGCTGGCTGGAACGCGGCTACCGGGCGGTCTCGCCGGCGGCCTGCGACACCTGGTCGGCCCCCGCCTCGCAGGTCTCCTGACGGTCGAGGCGGGCCTGCATGCCGTCGAGGATGAGCCGCAGCCCGTCCTCGAACGACCGCTCCCCCTGCGGGTCGCCCACCTCCGCCAGCCCGGCCGTCAGCCGGGGGTGGGCCCGCTGGAAGGCGGCCATGTCCGGCATGGCGCCGTCGGCGTCCGGCCGGGTCCGGTCGGCCTGCTCCTCCAGCACGAACCCGGCGACGTACACGCTCATCGCGAACAGCCCGCGGACGGCGTCGCCCACCGCGAACCCGGCCGACTCCAGGGCCGCCACCGACCGCTCCACCACCTCGAACAGCACCGGTGACGGCCGGGTGCCGGCCACCAGCCGGGCGCCGTCGCGGTAGGAGTTGAGCATCGCCCGGTCGCGATGGGCGTGGTCCCTCATCCACTCGCGCCAGGCGGCTGGCTCGGTGAGCGCGGGGCGGGTCATGTGGGCGGCGGTCATCGCCTCGGCCATCGCGTCGAGGAGCTCCTGCTTGTTCGTGAAGTGCCAGTAGAGCGCGGGCGCCTGCACGCCCAGCTCGCCCGCGAGCCGCCGCAGCGTGAGCCCGTCGAGCCCGGTCTCCTGCAGCAGCCGCAGCGCCGCGGCCACGATGGTGCCCTTCTCAAGTGCCACGGTTGACAGCTTAACAACGTTCAATGCATCCTTAACGCTGTTAGATTTAACGCCGTTAAGGAGCCTCGCGATGATCTGCGCGGAGGGTTTGCGTAAGCGGTACGCGGCCACGGAGGCGCTCAAGGGCATCGACCTCGACGTCCCGGCCGGCACGGTGTGCGGGCTGCTCGGCCCCAACGGAGCAGGCAAGACGACGACCGTGCGCATCCTGGCCACCCTGCTCCGCCCGGACGGCGGCCGGGCCGAGGTCGCCGGCCTCGACGTGGTGGGCGACGCGGCCCGGCTGCGCTTCCGCATCGGCCTGGCCGGTCAGCACGCCGCCGTGGACGAGCTGCTGACCGGCCGGCGCAACCTGGAGCTGTTCGGCCGCCTCTACCACCTGTCCAGGGCGCGGGCCAGGAGCAGGGCCGAGGAGCTGCTGGAGCGGTTCGGGCTGGCCGCGGCCGGGCGGCGGCTGGTCAGGACGTACTCGGGCGGCATGCGGCGGCGGCTCGACCTGGCCGCGAGCCTGATCGTCGCGCCGCCCGTGCTGTTCATGGACGAGCCGACCGCGGGGCTCGACCCGCGCAGCCGCCGCGAGCTCTGGGACGCGCTGCGCGACCTGGTCCGCGAGGGCACCACGCTGCTGCTGACCACCCAGTACCTCGACGAGGCGGACCACCTGGCGGACCAGGTCGTGGTCCTGCGCGAGGGCCGGGTCGCGGCGGCGGGCTCCCCCGGCGCGCTCAAGAGGCAGGTCGGCGGCGACCGCGTGCAGATCGTCTTCCGCCACCCCGGCGACGCGGCGGCGGCCCTCGGAACGCTCGGGCCCACGTCCGGGCCCACGTCCGGGCCCACGTCCGGGCCCACGTCCGGGCTCGCCTTCGAGCCGGGCGGGACCCTGGTGACGCTGCCGGCGCCCGACGGGGCCCAGTCGCTGGTCCGCGTCGCCCGCGCCCTCGACGTTGCCGGGATCGCCGTCGAGGATCTCGCGCTCCGCCGTCCGACGCTCGACGAGGTCTTCCTCCACCTGACCGCATGACAGGAGCCACGAGCATGAACCTGCGCTGGACCGTCACCGACTCCCTGACCATCGCGGGCCGCACGTACTCGCGGTGGAAGGCCCAACCGGGGGAGATCGCCGGGTTCCTGGTGTTCCCTGTCATCATGACCGTGCTGTTCGGGTACGTCTTCGGCAGCGCGATCACCCTGCCCGGCGGCGGCGACTACCGCAGCTTCCTCATGCCGGGCATCTTCATGCAGGTCATGGCCATGACGGCGACCGCGGCCGCCACGGCGGTGGCCGAGGACATGGAACGCGGGATCATCGACCGGTTCCGCGCGCAGCCCATCGCCCGCAGCGCCGTGCTCATCGGGCGCAGCGTGGCCGACCTGTCGATGCACCTGATGTCGCTGGCCGCCATGGTCGCGGCGGCCGTGCTGCTGGCCGGCTGGCGTGCGCACGGCTCCCCGGGCCAGACGGCGGCGGCGTTCGGCCTGCTGGCGCTGTTCGGCCTGGCGATGATCTGGGTGGGCACCTGCATCGGCCTGTACGTGCGCAGCGGCACGCAGGCCGACGCGGCCACGTTCGGCTGGCTGTTCCCGATGACCTTCCTGGCCAACACGTTCGTGCCCACCGAGGGCCTGCCCGCCTGGCTGCGGCCGGTGGCCGACTGGAACCCGATGAGCGCGACCGTGGCCGCCGCCCGCCGCCTGTTCGGCAACCCGACCTCGGCCGGGTCGGTCTGGCCGCTGCAACATCCGGTCGCGGCGAGCCTGCTGTGGTCGGCGGCGCTCATCGCCGTCTTCGCCCCGCTGGCGACCCACCGCTACCGCACGTCCAGCCGCTGAGACGCCGCTGGACAGCGGAGAGCCGCCCGGCGGAGGGTGTTCCGCCGGGCGGCTCTCACGGGTCGGGTGAAACCCCCGATGCGGGCGCGTGAGGATCCGCGCCCCGTCCCCGGCCCGCGTCCGGCTCTTGACCGGGCGCGGGCGCGGGAAGTTCTACTTGGCCAGCAGCGAGCGCAGGACGTACTGCATGATGCCGCCGTGCCGGTAGTAGTCGGCCTCGCCGGGCGTGTCGATGCGGACGACCGCGTCGAACTCGACGTCGCCGGCCTTGACGTGCACGGTGGACGGGATGCCGCCGCCGTTGAGCGCCTCGACGCCGGTGATGTCGAACGTCTCCTCGCCGGTCAGCCCGAGCGAGGCAGCCGTGGCGCCCTCGGGGAACTGCAGCGGGAGCACGCCCATGCCGATCAGGTTGGAGCGGTGGATGCGCTCGTAGGACTCGGCGATCACGGCGCGCACGCCGAGCAGCGCGGTGCCCTTGGCCGCCCAGTCGCGCGAGGAGCCCGAGCCGTACTCCTTGCCCGCCAGCACCACCAGCGGCGTGCCGGCCTCGGCGTAGTTGACCGAGGCGTCGTAGATGAACGACACCGGGCCGTCGGGCTGGGTGAAGTCGCGGGTGTAGCCGCCCTCGGTGCCCGGCGCGATCTGGTTGCGCAGGCGGATGTTGGCGAACGTGCCGCGGATCATCACCTCGTGGTTGCCGCGCCGCGAGCCGTAGGAGTTGAAGTCGCGCACCTCGACGCCGTTGGCCTGCAGGTACTGGGCCGCGGGGGTGCCGACCTTGATCGAGCCGGCCGGGGAGATGTGGTCGGTGGTGACCGAGTCGCCGACCTTGACCAGCACGCGGGCGCCCGAGATGTCGGTCACCGGCTCCGGCTTCTCCGGCATGCCCTCGAAGTAGGGGGCCTTGCGCACGTACGTGGAGGACGGGTCCCACTCGAAGGTGTCGCCGGTCGGGATCGGCAGCGAACGCCAGTGGTCGTCGCCCTTGAACACGTCGGCGTAGTCGCGCTCGAACATGTCGCGGCCGATCGAGGAGTTGACCACCGCGGCGATCTCCTCCGGCGCGGGCCAGACGTCGCGCAGGAACACCGGCTGCCCGTCGGAGCCGATGCCGAGCGGCTCGTTGTCGAGGTCGATGTCCATCGTGCCGGCCAGCGCGTACGCCACGACCAGCGGCGGCGAGGCCAGGTAGTTCATCTTGACGTCGGGGTTGATGCGGCCCTCGAAGTTCCGGTTGCCGGACAGGACCGCGGTGACCGCGAGGTCGTTGGCCTGGATGGCGTCGGAGATCTCGGTGGGCAGCGGGCCCGAGTTGCCGATGCAGGTGGTGCAGCCGTAGCCGACCAGGTTGAAGCCGATCTTGTCGAGGTACGGCTGCAGCCCGGAGCGCTCGAAGTAGCCGGTGACGACCTGCGAACCCGGCGCCAGCGAGGTCTTGACCCACGGCTTGCGGGTCAGGCCCTTCTCGACGGCGTTGCGGGCCAGCAGCGCGGCGCCGAGCATGACGTACGGGTTGGAGGTGTTGGTGCACGAGGTGATCGCGGCGATCGACACGATGCCGTGGTCGATCTCGAACGACGTGCCGTCGGCCAGCGTGACCGGGACCGGCTTGTGCGGCCGGCCGCCGTCGGCGCGGGCGTTGGAGGCGGGCGCGTCGGAGGCCGGGAAGGACTCCTCGCCCTCCTCGTCGACGCCGTCGGCCACGTAGTTCTGGACGTCGCGACGCCAGGCGTCCTTGGCCGCCGACAGCTCGATGCGGTCCTGGGGGCGCTTGGGGCCGGCGATCGACGGCACGACCGTGCCGAGGTCGAGCTCGATGTACTCGGAGAAGACCGGCTCGGGGCCCTGCGGGTCGAGCCAGAGGCCCTGGGTCTTGGCGTACGCCTCGACCAGCGCGATCTGCTCCTCGGAGCGGCCGGTCAGGCGCAGGTAGTCGACGGTCTGGCCGTCGATCGGGAAGATGGCGCAGGTGGAGCCGAACTCGGGGCTCATGTTGCCGATCGTGGCCCGGTCGGCCAGCGGCACGGAGGAGACGCCCTCGCCGTAGAACTCGACGAACTTGCCGACCACGCCGTGCTTGCGCAGGATCTCGGTGATCGTCAGGACCAGGTCGGTGGCGGTGGCGCCAGCGGGCAGCTTGCCGCTGAGCTTGAAGCCGACCACGCGCGGGATCAGCATGGAGATCGGCTGGCCGAGCATGGCGGCCTCGGCCTCGATGCCGCCGACGCCCCAGCCGAGCACGCCGATGCCGTTCTCCATCGTGGTGTGGGAGTCGGTGCCGACGCAGGTGTCGGGGTAGGCCTTGCCGTCGCGGATCATGACGACGCGGGCCAGGTGCTCGATGTTGACCTGGTGGACGATGCCGGTGCCGGGCGGCACGACCTTGAACTCGTCGAAGGCCGTCTGGCCCCAGCGCAGGAACTGGTAGCGCTCGCGGTTGCGCTCGTACTCGCGCTCGACGTTGCGCTGGAAGGCGTCGGGGTGGCCGAAGTAGTCGACGATGACGGAGTGGTCGATGACCATCTCGGCGGGCGCGAGCGGGTTGATCCTGGCGGCGTCGCCGCCCAGGTCGCGCACGGCCTCGCGCATGGTGGCCAGGTCGACCACGCAGGGGACGCCGGTGAAGTCCTGCATGATGACGCGGGCCGGGGTGAACTGGATCTCCACGCTGGGCGTCGCGGCCGGGTCCCAGCCGCCGAGCGCCCGGATGTGGTCGGCGGTGATGTTGGCGCCGTCCTCGGTGCGGAGGAGGTTCTCCAGCAGGATCTTCAGGCTGTACGGGAGGCGTGCGGCGCCCTCGACGGCGTCAAGCCGGAAAATCTCGTACGACGCGTCGCCGACGCGTAGCGTGTCACGGCTGCCGAAGCTGTTCGCGGACACGGTGATTCGCCTCCTCCATCAGACAATTGCTCAGTTGAATCCTGCCGCACCCACGGAACGACACGTACGTTAGGTGAACCTAACTTGCGGGGCTCGCGGCGGATGTCTCGACGTCAAGATATTACTACGGTATCTCGACATCAAGTTAAAGCGGGGCGAGCCGCCAGAAGAGCAGGCCGATGATGGCGACGGAGAGGATCGGCGCGAGGATCTTCTGCTCGAACTTCTTGCCGGTCTTGATGCCGATCTTCCACGGCAGCACGAACTTGGCGCTGAGCGGCCACAGCACCGGGCAGCCCCGTTCCGTCATGCAGTCGCCGACGACATGGATCAGGCAGCCGACGCCCACGGCCAGCCCGAGCCAGGCGTAGCCGACGTTCAGGGAGAGGAACACGGCGTAGAGCCCGGCCGTCATGCCGATGTTGATCATGATGGACCCGGCCTTGTTGCCCGGGATGCCGATGCCGATCGCCCGCAGGGCCAGCCCGATCATCAGCACGACCGTGATGTCACGGGCGATCGGATAGGAGTTGACCAGCCAGTGGACGCCGAACCCGAGCGCCGCCGCGAAGGCCAGCGAGTGCGTCATGCCGCGGTGGCCGCCGCTGATCCAGGACACGAACTTGCTGAGCAGCCAGGTGACCGGGCCGAAGGTCTGGGCGATGGTCGCGCTGGGATGGTCGAGGTCGGGCAGCATGGCCGCCCCCGCGCAGACCAGGGCGCCGGCGATCAGCTCGGCCGGGCCGAGCGCGCCGGCCATGATGCCGGTCTCGATGAACCGGGAGCTCTCGTTCAGCAGCGGCAGTGCGGCGAGCGGCGGCGCCAGCGCCAGCCACGCGATCGCCCCGGTCATCGCGTGCGTGTGCCCCATCATGATCGGGACTGTATTGCAAAGAGCCGCTTTACGCGGAGATCCCGGCCGCCAGGTTCTGCTGACGCTGGAACGGTCCGCCCGAAAACACCCGCAAACGCAGACGAGGTCGTCTCCGCGGCGACAGCACCCCCCAGCCCTGCCGACGCGGAACGACCTCGTCTGCTCTGTTCAACGGCGGACATCCCAAGACTGTTCCCCAATTCCGCAACTTTTTCGTGATCTGGCTCACTCTGCGCCCTGCCTTGCCAACGAAACAGTAGCGATATATCGTTGACGCATCGAGAACAGATCGCGATATAGGGAGAAAGAGCATGACTTACGCACACGCAGCGGGCGACCAGTGGTTCGGCCCGCGGGAGAACCTGCGCGCGGCCCGCGAGAAGCTGAGGGCCATCGCCGACGCCTTCGAGCAGATGGGCGGCCATCACCACCATCACCGGGGCGGCGGCGGGCCGGGCGAGCGCAGGCAACGCGGCCGGCGCGGCGGGCCGGGCGGACCGTTCCCGTTCGACTTCGGCCGCGGCGGCCCCTTCGGCCCGGGCGGGCCCTGGGGCGGGCACCACGGCTGGGGCGGCGGCCGGGGCCGCAAGGCCAAGCGGGGCGACGTCCGCGCCGCGATCCTGGCCCTGCTGTCCGAGGAGCCGCGCAACGGCTACCAGATCATCCAGGAGATCGCCGAGCGCAGCGAGGGCGGCTGGAAGCCCAGCCCCGGCGCCGTCTACCCGGCGTTGCAGCAGCTCACCGACGAGGGCCTGGTGATCGCCGAGGAGAACGAGGGCCGCAAGACCTTCCGCCTGACCGACGAGGGCCGCGCCTACATCGACGCGCACGCCGACGAGGTCCGCGCCCCCTGGGACGAGATGCGTCCGGACATCGACGACAACACCGCCGATCTCTGGCACATCGCCCGACAGTCGGCATTCGCCATGATGCAGGTTCTTCAGACCGGAAACGACGCACAAATCCGCGAAGCGCGTAAGACTCTGGTTGAGACCCGGCGCAAGCTCTACCAGATCCTGGCCGACGGCGAACCGGGCGAGGAGTAACCAGGTGACCGGCTCCGCAGCGACAGGCCGGTTCGGGGAGAGCGAGGAACCAGACATGGACCACAACGATCTCCGCATCGGCGACGCCGAGCGCGAGCAGACGATGGCGGCCCTGCGCGAGCACTTCGCCCAGGGCCGCCTGACCCACGAAGAGCTCGACGAACGCCTCGACCGGGCGCTGGCCTCCAAGACGGTCCGCGACCTGTCCCAGGTGACGGCCGACCTGCCCGGCTCGTCCCCCTCCTACGCCCACCCTCAGCAGATGCCCCAGTTCGACCGGGACGCATGGCGGCAGGCGATGAGGGCGCACCGCCACCAGATGCAGACCATGCGCCACGCGCAGGCCGGCCGTCCCTGGCACGACCATTCCCGCCGTCACTGGCGCGGCCACCGCGGTCCCGGCCTCCTCCCGCTCCTGATCGTCTTCGGGGTGCTGGGGCTGGTCTTCGGGTTCGGCCTCTTCAAGATCCTGCTGGCGGTCTTCCTGGTGGCCACCGTGTTCAACCTGGTGCACCGCCGCTTTCACTACCGCGGGTGACCTTCGCGTCCCTTCGTGACGTTGGGCCTTGACCAGAATCAACTGACATTTCATGATCTGGCGGGCGGATCTCACCGAACGAAGGGGCGTCGTATGACCGAGCCGGGTTCCGTGGTGGCCGTCACGAATCCGTTCGCCGCGGTGGGCGGCGCCGACGCGCTCGTCCTGGACGCGCCCGGCTACCTGGCGGCCTTCGAGCGCGACCACGCGGACTGCGTCGTCCCCCTGTGGAAGCTGGAGCGCGCCCAGAGCTTCTACGAGCCGGACGTGGCGAGCTGGCGGGCCATGATGGACGGCGACTGGGCCGGCTCCCTCTCCCTGGCCGAGCAGATGGCGCCGCTCGTGGCCGGCTACTTCCGCCACCGGATGCCGGTGAGCCGGGTGCGCGTGGTGGAGTTCCCCGTCAGCGCGTACCTGCAGTGGGAGATGCACCTGCTGGACATGCGGGCCAGGGCTGGCTCCCCCTGCCGGGTGGTGCCCGCGGCGCGCGTGGCCGCCCTCGAACCGGTGCCCGAGCTGGTGATCTTCTCCCCCGTCCTGATGTACGAGGTCCTCTACGACGAGTACGGCGGCGGCCGGGGCGGCCGGCGCATCACCGATCCCGGCGTGATCGGCCCCTGCCTGCGGGCGGTCCAGGAGCTGTTCGCCGAGGGCGAGGACGTGCGCGACTTCCACCGGCGGGAGATCGTGCCGCTGCCGCCGCCGTCGGTCACCGACGAGATGCGGGCCGCGGTGCCCCCGTACGCCCACCGGACGGAGGAGTTCCGGGTCTGAGCGCGCCCGGGGTTCCGGCCCGCGGCTGGAACGGGCCACGACGCATCTCCTGACACTTTGGTTTACCCAGACATCAGGGAAATTTCGCAAATTTCGTGACACGAGGGTTGCGGTCCTACCAGAATGCGGTGCGATCCAGCGTCCATCGCAACTGGAGGAAGCCCCCATGCGCAGACCCCTAGGGGTACTCGCCGGCCTGGTGAGCCTGGCTGCACTCGGTATGCCGACGACCCCGGCGAACGCCGCGACGGCAGCCGCGGCCGGCAGCGAGGCCGCCGGCCGCTGCCGGGTCACCGTGGCCACGCCTCGCGTCAACGACACCGCTCAGATCGTCTCCTCCGCCGCCCGTCAGGGCTGCCGTACGGACGCGCTCCTGCGCGTCCGGCTCAAGCGCGCCGTCCCGGGCGCGGACCCCGTCGTCAAGAGCGGCTCCACCCGGTCCGGCAGCGTCGCGCTCACCCTCCCCTGCGCGCCCGGCGTCTACTACGCGGTCGCCACCGACCACCGGGGCCGCGGCGCGACCTCCAGGGCGGTCCGGCTGACCTGCGCCCCGGCCCCGACGCCCACGGCGACCCCCAAGCCCACCCCGACGGCCACCGCCACCCCGGCCCCTCAGCCGAGCGCGACCGGCCCCGCCGGCACGGTGGGCACCGCCGAGGAGAACGAGGTCCTGCGCCTGGTCAACGCCGAGCGCGCCAAGGGCGGCTGCCAGCCGCTCAAGCACGACGCCCAGCTGCGCGCCGCGGCGTACGGCCACTCCGCCGACATGGCCGCCAAGGGCTACTTCGACCACACCTCGAAGGACGGCCGCAGCTTCATGGACCGCATCAGGGCGGCCGGCTTCACCGGCGGGACCGCCTTCGCCGAGAACATCGCCAAGGGTCAGGCCACCCCGGCCGCCGTGATGAACTCCTGGATGAACAGCTCGGGTCACCGGGCCAACATCATGAACTGCCGGTACACGGTGATCGGCGTGGGCGCGGCCAGGAACGGCCAGGGCCCCGTCCACTGGACGCAGGACTTCGCGGCCAGGTAGCCCTCGACGGGTGCCCCGCGCGTCGCGGGGCACCCAGGGTCAGACGCGGGTCAGCAGGACGTTCCCGTCGCCGGCCTTCCTGACCACGATGACCGCGTACAGCCCGGTCACCTTCGGGTCGCTGATGGTCAGGCGTTCCATCTTGTTCGGGCCGCCGCTCGCGGACTTGCGGGCGGCGGAACGCGGCAGGCCCCACGCGGCGGAGTCGGGCGCCATCACGAAGAGGTCGAGGTCCTGCCCGTTGCGCGGCACGACCGTGAGCGTGGCGGGCACGCCCTTCTCGATCCACGTCGTCCGCACCTCGGCCAGCCGGCCGGCGGCCATGGGGAACTCCTGCGGCGTGCCGGCCTCCAGGTTGCCCGCGGCCGCCTCGGACACCTCCATCGCGTACTCCTCGTAGTCGGCGTCGGAGCTGACCGAGTTGACGAACCAGTTGCGGGTGGCGGAGCTGGGCTGCACGGCGACGAAGTCCATGTTGGTGGCGGTCCAGTCGGCGCTCCTGACGGTGACGCCGCCGCCGTTGGGCGTCGTGGCGAGGTCGACGTCCGCGCCGTCCGGTCCGGTGACGGCGGCCACCACGTGCCATTTGCCGGGCGTGGTGACGAAGGCCGTCTGCAGCGGGACGTTGGCGGGCCGGCGGATCGGATGCCGGTCGGCCAGGTCCTCCACGTGCTGGGTGGAGACGGCGTTCTGGAACAGCGCCGCCTCCGCGAGGTCGTGGTGCTGCGGGTCGAGCAGGGTCAGGAAGTGGTCGATGTCCTGGGCGGCCGCCTTCCTGAACGCGGCCACGACGGTCTCGGGCCCGGCGCCGCCGAGGTCCCAGTACTTCTCGTCGCGCGTTCCGGAGTCGGCCAGGTCGAGCAGCACCCCGGCCACGCGGCCCTCGGTCCTGCCCGCGTCCGCCCCGGTCGGCCAGCCGTCGCTGAACCAGCGCGGGCTCTCCAGGTCGATCGCGGAGGTGGACCACCGGTAGTGGGTGTCGTCGTAGGTCTGGACGGCTACCCAGTCGGCCCACCCCTCGATCCAGGCGCAGGCCGGGTTGATCATCGGCGCCTTCATGTAGTGCTGTCCGCAGGCTCCACCCGTCGACGGCGTCACGCCGGTGTAGTCCATGATGAAGTGCCCAAGCTCGTGGGGAAGCGTCATCTTCTCCAGCGGTATCGAGGCGTCCAGGTTGATCTGGAAGCGGCCCAGGCAGTCGGGGCCGGTGCTCGGGCAGTAGTACGACGCGGGCAGCACCTTGTCCGGCCGCCAGATCAGCGTCACGGACTGGCAGTTCGCCTCGCCCGGCTTCCAGCAGTCGTCGGCCGGGTCGTTCAGCCAGCCGGTGTAGGCCCTCCACGTGTCGTAGGCGGCCGAGTGCAGGCGGAACGCCCCCTCCATCGGGTCGCCGGCCGCGCTGCGGTAGTCGATGACGGTGGCCGACGTGCCGGGAGGGACGTCCGGCGTGGTCGGGCCGGCGTCGGTGTAGATGTCGCCGGCCTTCTCCGACATGCCCACGGACCAGTAATTGCTGACCGGGCTGACCTCGATGTTGACGTCCTGGCCCGTGCCGTCCTCCTCGGTGCCGGGGAAGCACAGCTTGTAGGCGCCGGTGGCGTCGGTCTCGGCCCAGCCGAGACTTTGCCGGCCGTTCGTGTCGGTGTCGAACGCGTCCACCTCGGCCATGGGCACGCCGCCGACGGTTCCGTCCGCCTTGAAGTAGGTGACGCGGCCCTGCACGCACGTGTCGCCGGCCGCCGCCGCCCTCGCGGTCCTCTCCGTACGGCGCCCGCGGCCCTCGCGCGGCATGCCGAACACCGACGACCGCGCGCCGACGGTGACGTAGGCGAGCCCGTTCGAGCTCGGCCCGGGGCGTCCGTCGCGGGCCTGGACGCGGATGGAGGCGGGGCCGGGCCCGACCGCCGTGACGACGCCCTCGTACTGGACCGTCCGGCCCGCACGGGCCCGCCAGGTCCGGGTGGCCCGGTCCACCGGGCTGCGGCCGATCGTCGCGGCGGGGCGGTCGAGCCCGGCGGGCGGGGTCGCCCACTTCAGGGTGTCCGGCAGCTCGATGATCGTGGTGGCGTCGGGCAGGTCCTGCTTCGGGGTCACCTCGACCGTGAGCTTCGCGCTCTGCCCCACGGCGGGGGCGCGGTCGAGCGAGACGTCGACGGTGAAACAGTCCCCCGGGACGCAGGACGGCTGTCCCGGGGCGGCGGCGTGGGCCGGGGCCGTGGTGAGTCCCACGGCCGCCAGCACCCCCGCCAGGGTGGTCGCCATCAGTCGGCGTGACATCGGCATGTCTCCTGATCAGCCCGCGCAGGCCACGGGCGAGTCGAAGTGGCCAGGTGAGGTGGGATAGGGCGAACCGCTGTCGCCCGAGACCGGTACGGCCACCTCCCGCGAACCCGACGGGTCGCCCGCGCTGCGGCCCGCGCCCGCTCCCCAGGCCACCTTGGCCAGGAAGTCGAGCATCGCCGGGGAGTGCTGGCGGACGATGTTGTGCCCGCCGTTGGCCGGGCCGCAGTGGGTGTAGAGGTTGAAGCCGCCGTTCCAGTCGATCATCTTGTCGCCGGGGTTGGGCCCGTTGGCCGTGCGGTCGCCCTGCAGGACGTCGCGGTCCGCGCCGCCGTACTGCCAGTCCACGCCCTGGTGGTGCTGGTCGTCGGCGGTGACGGCGTTGTCCTTGTCGGTCATGCGGAACCACGCGCACGGGTCCACCACCGTGGTCAGCTCGCCTTCCGGCATCTTGCCGGGGGCGCACGAGCCGGGGTAGGAGCCGCGCGGGTTGTAGTCGAGCAGGTCCGCGCCGGCCCCGCCGAAGACGTGGTCGACGAAGCGGTCGCCGGTGCCGCGGGCGGCCGGGTCGAACACGCCGCCGGACAGGCAGTCGGCGGTGGCCGCGTCCAGGGCCGGGTCGCAGCCCTTTCCGCCCCACAGCAGGTCGTCGCCGTCGCCGCCGAACACCTCGTCGCCGCCGCTGTCGCCGTTGACCAGGTCGTCGCCGGCGCCGCCGTGCATGCTGTCGCGTCCGGGGCCGCCGCGCATGCGGTCCGCGCCGCCCTTGGCGAAACCGTCGTGCGGCATGGACGCGGCGGTCCAGGTGTCGCCGTCGGTGTCGTGCAGCAGGTCGGTGCGGCGGTCGTAGGTGCCGGGCTGGAAGCCCTTGTAGGTCTCCTTCGGCGGGGCGTTGAGGCTGACGGTGAAGCCGAGCCGCTGGGCGTCGGAGGCGTCGATGCGCTCGTTCAGCACGCCGCCGCGGTCGCCGAGCATGGCGTCCTCGCCCGCGCCGCCGGACAGGTCGTCGTCGCCCAGCTCACCGAACAGGTCGTCGTCGCCCTGGCCGCCGTGGAGTTCGTCGTCGCCGTCCTGGCCCCACAGCGCGTCGTCGCCGTCGTCGCCGTACAGGTGGTCGGCGCCGTAGGAGCCGGCCGGCTCGCAGGTGGCCTGGGCCTGGGTGCAGAACCTGGTCGAGTCGCCCGGCAGGGCCGGGTCGTGGCTGCGTACGCGGGTGGCGTCCGCGGGCGCCTGGCCCGCCGGGTAGCGCTCGGTGTAGACCTTCTCGGCGTTGCCCGTCACGGTGCGGACGAGCGAGCCGTTGTCACCGAGCAGGACGTCGGCGCCGCCGTTGCCCTCGATCGCGTCGGCCTCGTCGGCGGCGGCCTGCTTGGCCGAGCCGCCGATCAGGTCGTCCTGACCGGGGGTGTCGTCGCCCTCCAGGTCGGCTTGGCCACTGGCGTCGCCTCTCCAGCCGGGGTCGGCCAGCGGTCGCGTGGTGGTGCGGGTGGACTCGGCCGTCAGCGGCAGGTCGCCGCGGATCTGGTCCGCGCCGTCGCCGCCCTCGGCGTGGTCGCCCTGGCCGCCGCCGGACATCTGGTCGTCGCCGCCCTGCCCCCACAGGACGTCCACGCCACCCCCACCGGACACCCGATCCGCCCCGGCCCCGCCACCAGAGCCTGAGCCTTCGCCTGGGCCGTCGGCCAGAAGGGTGACGGCGCGTGGGGTCATCGGGGTGCCGGCCGAGCCGATGCGGACGGTGGCCCTGGCCGGGGTGCCCGTCAGCGTCACCACGGCGTTGTCGCCGGCCACGACGTCGTCGCCGGGGCCGCCGTAGAGCGCGTCGGCGGCGTCGTCGGCCGCGGTGTGGGTGCCGCCGACCAGGTCGTCGTCGCCCTGGTCGCCCTCGACCCAGTCCACGCCCGCGCCGCCCTCGGCGTAGTCGTCGCCCTCCTGCCCGCGCAGCCGGTCGGGGCCGCCCTGGCCGAAGATCGCGTCGTTGCCCGCGCCGCCGTCGGCCACGTCCGGGCCGAAGCCGCCCGCGAGCAGCTTCACCTGGTGCACGGCCGCCTGGCCCGGCCGCACGGCGACCGAGCTCGCCGGGTCGGCCGCCTCCGCACCGGCCGCCGGCTCACCGGACGGCGTCCCCGAAGGGCTCCCCGCCTTAGACGGACTCGCAGTCGCAGACGGGCTCGCAGTCCCAGACGGGCTCGCAGTCACAGACGGGCTCGCAGTCCCAGACGGGCTCGCAGTCACAGACGGGCTCGCAGTCCCAGACGGGCTCGCAGTCACAGACGGGCTCGCAGTCACAGACGGGCCTCCGGTCGGTGACGGGCCTCCCGTGGGCGACGGCTCTCCCGTCGCCGACGGGCCTTCCGCGGCCGACGGGCCCTCCTTGGCGGAAGGCGTGCCGGATCCGGAAGCGCCCGCGCTGTGCGTGGCCGCTGCCGCAACCGGTGGCGTCACCGTGCCGGACGGGCTGGCCGCACCGGACGGGGTGGCCGACGGACCGCCGGACGGAACGCCGGACGGGGTGGCCGATGGGGTGCCGGACGGGGTGGCGGTGGTGGTCAGGGTGGCGTTGTCGGCGGCGATCACGTCCGGGCCGTCGCCGCCCAGCAGCGTGTCACCACCGTCCGGGTACGCGCCCGAAGCGCCGCCCACCAGCTCGTCCTCCCCCGCCTCGCCGTACACCTCGTCGCCGCCGACGCCGCCCTCCAGGTGGTCGTCGCCCGCGTCGCCGTGCACCTCGTCGGCGCCGATCCCGCCGTGAGCCCGGTCGGCGCCGTCGCCGCCGTGGATCACGTCCGGGCCGCCGGCCTCCTGCGGGGTGCCGTCGAGGTCGAACGGGCCGCCGGCGTCGCCGTTGTCGCCGATCAGCCGGTCCGCCCCGGCGTCGCCGTACAGGAAGTCACCCTTGTCGTCCTTGCCCGCCGTGCGGGCGCCGCCGATGACCAGGTCGTCACCGTCGCCGCCGAACGCGCGGTCCTGCCCGGACTCGCCCGCGACGGTGTCGTCGTGCGCGCCGCCGTACAGGGTGTCGTCGCCGGAGCCGCCGGTCACCTCGTCGGCGCCGTCGTCGCCGAGCGCCGTGTCGTCACCGGAGCCGCCCGAGACCCGGTCGTCGCCCGAGCCGCCGGCCAGGCGGTCGTCGCCGCGTTCGCCGCAGACCACGTCCTGGCCGCCGCCGGCCTCGACCCGGTCGGCGCCGCCGCCGGCCGACACGGTCTCCTTGCCCGCGCCGCCGATGATCAGGTCCCGGCCGTCGGCGTCGCCGTCGTGCTCCTCGCACGGCTCGTCCCGCCGGCGGTCGCCGAAGACGGTCGCGCCTCCGTCGCCGCCGATGACGTGGTCGTTCCCGTCGCCGCCGGACAGTTCCTTGGCCGAGGGCTGGACGCCCGCCGGCAGCGGCAGGTGACGCACCAGCCGGGCCGGGCCGAAGTCGTCGCGGCCCTGGGCCTCGCCGACGTCGGACGGCTCGGCGATCACCCAGTCGTCGCCGGGGCCGCCGGAGATGTCGTCCTTGCCGTGGCCGCCCGCGAGGACGTCGTCCCCGCCACCGCCGATGATCTGCACGGCCTCGCCGGGCGCCGAGTGGCCGGCGACCAGGTCGACGGCCTGACCGCCGTACACCTTGTCGGCGCCCGCGCCGGTGTCGACGTAGTTCGGCCCGGAGTCGGCGGGCCCCGCCTCGTCGCGGCCGATCTCCGCGCGCGGCCCGGTGTAGATCTCGTCGGCCGCCGAGCCGCCGGTCAGGGTGTCCGCGCCGGGGCCGCCGACCAGCAGGCTCGGCTGCGCGCGGAACCGCGGCGAGGGGTCGGTGGCGGCCAGCGGGCTGTCGGAGGCGACGGCGATGGTGTCGTTCCCGCCGTTGCCGTACAGCCGGTTCTCGCCGAGACCGGCCGCGATGCGGTCGCCGCCGTCGGCCGGGCCGTCGTCCGGCGCGCCGGGCAGGTCGTCGCCGGTCCAGTCGGCCACGTCGACGTCGCCGACCTTGCGGGTGGCGGGGGTCAGGCGGCCGTCACCGGCCACCCAGCCGCCCGCGCCGCCCGTGGTGACGTAGTCGTCGCCGGGGCCGCCGGCCACGATCGCGGCGGGCCCGTCGTACTGGTCGCCGCTGGTGATCTGGTCGTCGCCCTTGCCGCCGTCGATCACGTTGCGGCCGGCGCCGGCCAGGATCAGGTCGTCGCCGTCGCCGCCGAACGCCACCACCGTCCGGTCGAACGGGTGAGCTCCGGCGGTGTCGTCGCCGTACCCCTGGAAGACCAGCCGCAGCGCGCCCTTCGCGCCCCGGCCGTCGGCCAGCACCCGGGTCAGGCCGGACGCGCGGTGCTCCTCGCGCACGCCCAGCGCGCTGACCACGAAGCCCTCGTCGCCGGGGAGCTGGCTGACGGTCCACTGCTCGGCGTCGTCGCCCGGCTTGGCGGTGCTGCCGCCCCTGGCCTTGCGCATCCCGCCGACGTGCAGCACCAGGGCGTCGCCCGCCTCGGTCGCGAGCTTCGGCGGGTCCTCGTCGCACTTGGGCCGGACGGAGAAGTCGAGCAGTTTGGCCTCGACGATGGTCCAGTCGAACCGCTTCTTGAAGATCGAGATGCCCACCTCGACCCACGCCTTCAGGTAGACCTTCAGCTCGCCGTCCAGCGAGAACAGGCACAGCGGGTTGCGCAGCAGGACGTCGGCGAACTCGAAGAACCGGAACTTGCCGTCATTGGTGGGATCGAGCCAGTTCATGGCGACGGTGAGGAAGATGCCGCCGCTCACGCCCGCCTTGACCAGCACCACGTCGACCGCCGCGCCCGCCTCCAGCCGCCCGGTCAGGGAGATCGCCGGCAGCGGTCGGCCCTGGTCGTCGGTGGTTTTCAGGTAGAGGCTGTCGAAGACCTGGAGGTCGACCTTGCCCTGCTCGATCGCCTTGCGGATGCCGTACGTGTCGAAGCCCGCCCTGATCTGGGCCTCGACCCCGGCGGTGCCGGAGATGACCACCATGATCGGCGGCGGCGACCAGACCGGGCCGAAGGACTGGCTGTAGGAGAAGCCGAGGCGCAGCGGCCCGGAGTCGAACGCGACCAGCTCCACGTCCTTGCCCATCAGCAGGCTGAAGATCGACCGTCCGGCGTTCTGCAGCACGGGGAAGCTGAAGCCCGCCTTCGCGGAGTGCTCCATCGGCCCCTGCGCGTCGGCGGCGGCGGTCTTGGCCTTTCCGCACGACCTGGCGCCCTGGTCGAGCGCGGCGAAAAGGTCGTCCGTGGCGGGCGCCACGTCCTTGATCAGCGAGTCGGCGACGTCGGGCGAGTTCTCGGTGTCCAGCGCGCGGTCACCGGCCACGGTGAAGCTGCCGATCGGGATGTGCAGCTCTCCCTGGCAGTCGGGCAGCGACGTCACCAGCCTGCCGACCTCGATCATCCGCTCGATGAACTTGGTCGTGCCGCCGCCGGCGACCGTGTTGTACTTCTTGGCGATCGTCATCAGGTTCACCTCGCCGCCGCCCGCGGCCCTGCTCAGGTCCGACAGCACGGGGATGGGCGCGTAGAGCTGGTCGATCACCGGTTTGACCGGGTCCGTGACCTTCTTGACCTGGGTCACCACCGGCCCGAGGACGCTCCGGAAGAAGTCGCCGGCCTCCAGGTTCACGTTGTTGAAGGCGATGTTGAGGTTCGCCGGGTCGGGCGAGCCGCCCTTGGTGAGGTCCCAGTCCAGGTCGAAATCGCCGTACAGGCCGGGGAACATGGCCGAGCCGGCCGTCACCTTGAAGCGCCAGTCCACCGCGACCTTGGCGTTCAGTGACGTCTCCACCAGGCCGCCGGCGTCGGCGAGCTGGTCCAGGCCGATCCGGCCGACCGGCTTGAAGCCGATGGTGAAGGCGCCCGCGAACAGGTCGGGGGCGTTCTGCTCGCGGTTCTTGAGCGTGACGTCGAGGATCGCCAGCCGGGCGTTGATCTCCTCGGGCAGCGAGACGTTCACGCCGACGGTCGCCCGCGGCCGGTTGGCCTCGCCGGCGTCGACGTAGAAGCCGCTGGTCCGGTCCAGGCCCACCATGACCTCGGCGTGCCAGCCGAGCTCGGCCCGCACGCCCTTGCCCTTGCCCTGCTTCAGCGCGAGGCCGGGGACGCCGACGTCGAGCGGCCGCTCCACGCCCAGGCAGTCCTTGACGCAGCCCTGTTCGGGATCGACGTCGCCCTTGCCGACGCTGACCTTGAACGCGATGCCGGTCAGCTCGGTGCCCTTGGCCGCGTCGCAGGCCTCGGGCTTGGCGGGGTCGGGGACGGGCGCCTGCACGCAGGTGATCACCGGCTGCACGCCCGGCCCGACCTTGGGCGCGAGCTCGTCGTTGTACCACTTGCGCAGGTCGCCGCCGGTGGGCACCTTGCCGCCGTTCGGCAGCTTGGCGAGGGCGGCCTTGATCTCCTGACGCTTGGCGCCGACGAAGTCGGCCCCCTGCTGGAGGTCGGCGCCGACCATGGGCAACCTGCCCTTGCCGGAGGCCATGCGCATGCCGGTCTCCAGGGCGGTGAGGTACCGGTCGATGCCGTCGCCCAGGTTGGCCCAGTCCAGCTCCAGGCCCGGAGGCAGGGTGGAGAAGTCGAAGGAGGGCAGCTCCAGCCGGTTCACGTCACCGGGCAGCTTCTTGGTGAGGTCGAACATCTCGGCCAGCGGGGCGGCCCTGGGCAGCCGCAGCACGAGCGCGTGCTTGCCGTCCGCGGTGAGCGGCGCGCCGTTGAGGTAGGCGGGCAGGACGGCGCACAGGGCGAGGTCGGTGTCGTCGCGGTGCGGGTCGCGGTCGCAGGCGACGGGCTCGCTCGTCTCGTTCAGCGCCAGGTCGAGCCCGGAGAAGAACGCGGCGGGGGTCACCGCGTCCTGGGACTCGCCGCCGTAGCGCAGGCTCACGCCGTATCCGAGCCTGGCCTGCAGCGGGTCGTCGCCCTCCTTGCCGATCGCCAGCGGCAGCGGGCCGACGTCGGCCTGGACCGTGCCGTCGAGCTGCGCCTTCGCCTGGAGGTCGAGTCCGGAGTCGGTCTCGATGAGCAGGTCGCGGGCCGGGTCGAAGCCGCGCTTGAGCGCCACGCGCAGGCCGAGGCGCACCTCGCCCTCGACGGCGGCGTCCAGCGTGGCCGAGCCCTTGGCGGCGACCAGGCTGCTGTCGCCGAAGGCGAAGCGCAGCGGCTCCTGCACGGCCGCCTTCTTGTCGTAGGCCAGCGACAGCCGCAGGGCGCCGTCCTCGTAGCCGATGCGCACCTGGCCGCCCAGCGCCTTGTTCAGCTCGGCCACCAGCGCCTGGACGGTGTCCGGCGGCGCGGCGGTCAGGCGGTCGATCGCGTCCCGCAGCGGCGAGCGCAGCGCGTAGGCGGCGCCCGCCTCGGGCACGGCCTGGCCGAACTTCTCGGCGAAGGACAACGTGTGCTCGCCGCACGCGGTCGCGACGGTCAGCACCCGGGTGCCGACGGCGACGCGACGGCCGACGTGCGCCTGGGTGAACGTGCGCGAAGGGTCGGTGA
Organism: Nonomuraea sp. NPDC004702; assembly: GCF_053601695.1. Classification (NCBI taxonomy): domain Bacteria; kingdom Bacillati; phylum Actinomycetota; class Actinomycetes; order Streptosporangiales; family Streptosporangiaceae; genus Nonomuraea; species Nonomuraea sp. NPDC004702. The sequence continues at coordinate 31,639 of NZ_JBSGCE010000006.1, read as the reverse complement.
CGTAGGCGTTCTCGTTGCCGCAGGCGCCGTCGCCGTAGACGACGCCGGGGCCCGAGCCCGTCTCCTCCGCGGCCACCAGGTCGGACAGCGAGCGGCCGAGCAGCGGCAGCTTCGCCGTCATCGCATCGTTGACCGGCCCGGTGCCCTTGACGCCGTCGAGGTAGGTGGCCACCGCGCCCAGGGACTTGATCAGCGCGCCGAACAGCGCCTGCGGGTTGTCGGGGTCGAAGGCGAAGTCCTTGACCCGGCCGATCTGGTCGAAACCGCGGAAGCTGACGGTGGCGGGCTTGGCGAGGTCCGGCATCTCCACCTCGCCGGAGACCCTGCCGCCGAAGAAGTCGGCCAAGCCCGGCACGCCCAGCGTGAGCCGCGCCTTGGCCACCGCGTCCACCTGGGAGGTCAGGACGTCGCCCGGCTTGCTCGCCAGCCGCTCGAACAGCCTGGTCAGCGGCACGTCGCCGAGGTCCTTGAGGCCGACCTTGACCAGGTCGCCGCCGTTCCTGCTGCCCATGGTGAGGTCGCCGGTGAGCTGGACGCCCAGGTAGCCGGCGACGGCGTTGACGTTGACCGAGGAGAGCACCGACACGCGGGCGCCGAACAGGTCGCGGCCGGTCCGCAACATGATCCGGTCCGCGGCCCTGGGCAGCTCGTTCACCACGGTGGCGCTGCCGTCGGCGTTGACGTGCTTGTACGGGCACGCCTTCTGCTGCCCGTCCGGCCGCTGCGCGCATCCCTGGCCCGTCACCGGGTCGCTCAGGTCGAGCACGACCGTAGCCGAGGCGTGGTATCCGCGCATGACGCCCGCCACGGCGGCGGTGGCGTTGGCGCGGTCGAGCCCGGCGGCGGCCTTGAACGTGTCGCCGAAGGCGATCTGCCCGATCATGGGGTCGTTCGCGGAGATCCGGTACGGCGCGCCCGCGGCGGGCACGCCCCCGCGCCATCCCTCCTCGGCGAGGGTGACGGTGTCGGCGGTGTTGTCGGCCACGATGCCGCTCGACGCTCCGGCGGTGACCGTGCGCCCGGCGAACTGCCCCGGGGTCCACTTCTGCCCGGCGTGCCGCAGCGTCCTGGCCGCGTACGTGACGCCCGCGCCCGTCCCGCTGACGGTCTGGCCCGCGGGGTTGAGCGGCTCGGGGGCCGGGTTGACGGTCCGGTCCACGACGAGGGTGAAGGCGATCTTCTTGGCGGCGTCGTCGTAACCGGCGTCGGCGACCTTGATGATCGCGCCTCCGGGCAGGCCGCGGGCCTTGCCCAGCGCGGCGAACAGGTCCTGGATCGAGGTGAAGGTGGGCCGGCCGGTGTTGCGGTCCACGCTGGCGGCGGCGAAGGCGTGGATCGCCTCCGACACCTGCACGGCGTCGGCCAGCGAGCCGCGCATGAACGGCAGGTCGAGGTCGCCCTGCCCGTCCCAGCGGGCGCGCTGGGCGGCGGTGACGGCGTTGGCCAGGTGGGTCAGGCCGTCGAGCAGGTCCTTGGGCGTGAGCGTCTGGAAGCGGCCGAGCCGGTCCAGGTCGGCCTGGGTCACGCTGACGGCGGGCCCGCCGGTGGCGAGGTCGGGCCAGCTCGCGTCGATGGTCGCGGCGGCCCCCTCGACCTGGGCGCCGGCGAACGGCTGCGCGGTGACCTGCAGCCGGGCGGCGGCCGAGCCCTTGCGGGCGAAGCTGAACAGGTTTTCCGAGCCGAGTTCCGAGGTGTCCAGCCTGCCGTTGCCGTCCGGGTCGGCGGCGGTGGCGGCGAACTCGGCGTCGACGGAGAGCGTCGAGGCCGCCGAGAGGTCGACGCCGAGGATGCCGAAGGCGGCGGTGGGCCTGGCCCCGGCGGCGAGCCTGCCTTCGGCCCGCACGGTCATCCCGGCGTCCTTGGCCAGCCAGGCGGACTTGGTGGCCGGGTCGTAGGCGAAGGGCAGCTTGGCGGTGAGCTTCAGCGTGACGTCCACGCCGCCCGAGGTGGTCAGCGAGACCTTGGGCTGGGCGCTGCTGACGGAGATCGGGCGGCCGGCCGCCGTCCTGGTGACCTCCAGGGTCAGGTCGAGCCGCCTGATCCCGTTCTGCGTGCTCGCCTTGGCCAGGAGCTTTCCGGCGCGGGGGCCGGACAGCTCGTACTCGTCCTGGAGGTCGTCCAGGGTGGTGAGGCCCTTGAGCTTGTCGTGGACGGCCACCTGGAACAGGTCGGCCAGGCCCAGGGCGTCCTCGCCGCCGGGCACCAGGCCGACGAACGGCAGTTGCTCGCCCATCGGGCCGAGCGTGCCCAGGCCGCCGCCGGCGGCCGTGAACCGTTCCACCGCGGACAGCAGCGCCGCGGTCTCGGCGTCCGGTGCCGCGGACGCGACGGCCGGCGGCGGCACGGCCGCGACCAGACCCACTAACAACGCCAATGCGCAGACCACGCGCGACAATCGCCGGCTTGCCACCAGACCCCCCAGTGCGAAGACACAACGAACCGGGTACGTATCTAGCGATCAAGGCTTGTGCGTGACTTGGATCCGTCTACAAGCGCAGGTCAGAGACCGTCGGTTCCGGGCCCGGGCGCAGCGAGGCGCGCAGGCGGGCCATCTCCTCGGCGATCGTGGCGACGGTCCAGTGGGCGTTGAGCCCGCTCGGGTTCGGCAGCACCCACACGCGGGCGCCGCCGACCTGCTCGGGCTGGGGGCCGATGACCGCCTTGGGCCGCGCGAAGGCCGTCCGGTACGCCGAGATGCCGAGCACGGCCAGCACCTGCGGCCCCAGCCCGGCCACCTTCTCCGCGAGCTGCCGGCCGCCCGCCATCAGCTCGTCCCTGGTCAGCTCCGCCGCCTTGGCGCTGGCCCGGGGGACGATGTTCGTGATGCCCAGCCCGTACGAGGGGAGCAGGTGCTGCTCGGCGGGGGCCAGCAGGCGCGGCGTGAAGCCGGACAGGTGCAGCGCGGGCCAGAACCTGTTGCCCGGCCGGGCGAAGTGGTGGCCGGTGGCCTCCGACATCAGGCCGGGGTTGATGCCGCAGAAGAGCACGTTCAGGCCGGGACCGAGCACGTCGACAAGCACGTGCCGGAGGTTAGCCCACTCCGCGGCGTGGTCAGCCCATGTCTTCCAGCTTGCGGCCCTTGGTCTCCTTGACCCATTTGCTGACGAAGAAGAAGGACAGCGCGGCGAACAGGGCGTACATGGCGTAGGTGAGCGGCAGGTTCCACTCCGACAGCGCCGGGAACGAGACGGTGATCAGCCAGTTGGCGATCCACTGCGCGGCGGCGGCGACGCCGAGCGCGGCGGCGCGGATGCGGTTGGGGAACATCTCGCCGAGCAGCACCCAGACCACCACGCCCCACGACAGGGCGAAGAACAGCACGAACACGTTGGCCGCGACGAGCGCGATCGGCCCCTGGGGGCTGGGCAGCGAGACCACGCCGCCGACCTCCCGCGACGCGCTGAACGCCCAGGCCGCGGTGCCCAGCGCGATCGCCATGCCGGCCGAGCCGACGAGCAGCAGCGGCTTGCGCCCGATCCGGTCGACCAGCGCGATCGCGATGAACGTGCCGATGATGTTGATGATCGAGCTGGAGAAGCTGATCAGCAGCGAGTTGCTCTGGTTGATGCCCACCGACTGCCACAACACCGACGAGTAGTAGAAGATCACGTTGATGCCGACGAGCTGCTGGAACGCCGACAGGATGACGCCGACCCAGACGATCGGCAGCAGACCGAGCGCGCTGCCGCGCAGGTCCTTCAGCCCCGGCACGCGTTCGGTCCGCAGCACGTGCTGGATCTCGGCGATCCGGGCGTCGAGGTCCACGTCCTCGCCCTCGACCTCGGCCAGCACCTCGCGGGCCTTCCGCGACCGTCCCGACATGATCAGGTAGCGCGGCGACTCGGGGATGGTGGAGGCGAACAGCAGGTAGAGCAGGGCTGGGACGGCGCAGGCGCCCAGCATCCACTGCCACGCCTGCAGCCCCCACAGGTGGTTGTTGACGTCGCCGCCGGCCAGCTCGGCGATCAGGTAGTTGACGAGCTGCGAGACCGCGATGCCGAGCACGATGGCGAGCTGCTGGAACGAGCCCAGCCGCCCCCGGTAGGCGGGCGGCGCCACCTCGGCGATGTAGGCCGGCCCGAGCACCGAGGCCATGCCGATCGCGAAGCCCGCGATGACCCGCCACAACCCCAGGTCCCAGATGGCGAACGGCAACATCTGCCCGATCGAGCTGACGGTGAACAGACCGGCGGCCACCTGCATCGACCGGGTACGCCCCCACCGGTCGGCCAGCCCGCCGCCGATCCAGGCCCCGAGCGCGGACCCGAGCAGCGCGATGGCCACGACGAAGCCGATCTGGACCGCTCCCACGTCGAAGTGCCGCTGGATGCCGGTGACCGCGCCGTTGATGACCGAGCTGTCGTATCCGAACAGGAACCCGCCGATGGCCGCCGCCGCGGTGATGAAGACGACGTGGCCCAGATGCTCCTGATGGGTGTACCGAGTTGCCATACAGGTCCCTTCCCCGTGATCGGGGACCTACCCGGAGATCACCTGTGTAGCGCGGCGCTTACCCAACCTTGCCACAAACCGGACGTCAGGTCCGGGTCAGCCAGAAGACCGCGATCACGACGACCGCCACCGCCACCGCCACGGCGTACCGCAGCAGCGCGCGCCCGAGAGCGCGCCGGACGTAGCCGGGACGGTGACGGTCGGCGGTCATCACAGGCTCCTTCGGAGTGACGGGGTCACAGGCGCGGGTCCACCGGCTCGGACTCCAGGGCGAGCACCGCGAAGACCGGCTCGTGCACCCGCCAGCCCGCCTCGCCGTCCGCCAGGCGCGACAGCGCCTCCAGGCCGAGGGCGTACTCGCGCAGCGCGAGCGAGCGCTTCTTGCCGAGGAAACGGCGGCGCAGCACGTCGAGGGACTCGGTGTAGTCGGGCCCGTAGATGATCCGCAGGTACTCCCGGCCGCGCACCTTCACGCCGGGCTGCACCCGGCCGGGCACGTACGCGGCCGGCTTGACCACCATGCCCTCTCCCCCGGCGGCGGTCAGCGCCTCCCACCACGCGGTGGCCGCGGCCCTGGACTCCGGCGAGTCGAGGGTGACCGTCACGTTCCTGGTCGGCGCGATCAGCGGCGAGTCGAGCAGCGCCAGCGTGGACAGGTGCCAGGCGTGCGGCTCCAGCGCGGTGGCCCGCCCCTCGCAGGCCAGGATCTGGAACGGCGCCAGCCTGATCCCGTCGAGACCGTCCAACGGCCAGCAGTAGCGCGCATAGGCGTCGCGGAACAGGGCAGCGTTGTCGTAGCGGCGTCGGGTGCGGGTCAACAACCCACCCACATCCAGCCCGCGTCCGGCCGCCGCTTCCAGAGCCGTGACGGCCTCCGGCAGCGCGGCCCGCGCGGCGGCGCCGACGGAGGCGTACTGCGACCTGATCAGCTCGCCCGCCTTGGCCGACCAGGGCAGCAGCTCGCAGTCGAGCACCACCCAGTCGGAGCCCAGCTCCTCCCACAGCGGCTCGCAGGCCGCGCGCACCGCCTCGACCAGCGGCGTCATGTCCCGGAAGAACGGCCGCCCGGTACGCGTGTAGACCGCGCCGGTGCTGCCGTCGGCCACGCCGAACCGGGCCGCGGCGACCTCGGGCGTCCTGGCCAGCACGGCCACGGCCCGCGAGCCCATGTGCTTCTCCTCGCACACGACCTCGCTCACCCCCGCCGCGGCGAACTCCTCGAACGCCTCGTGCGGGTGCTCCAGGTAGCCGTCGAGCCTGGACGTCTCCGGCGGCGCCATCGTCGGCGGCAGGTAGACCAGCCAGCTCGGGTCGACCGCGAACCGGCTCATGACCTCCAGCGCGGCGGCCGCGTTCTGCTCCAGCACCTTGACCCGGCCGCCGAAGCGGGTCTCGACGTGCCGGGTGCCGATCACGTCGCCGACGTCGAGCATGCCCGGCTCGCGGGCGGGGGCGCCGAGCGGCTTGGTCGGCTCGTACCAGACCTGCTCGGCCGGCACCTGGACGATCTCGCGCTCGGGGTAGCGCAGCGCGGTCAGGTGGCCGCCGAAGACGCAGCCGGTGTCCAGGCAGATCGTGTTGTTGATCCACTCGGGGGTGACCGTGGGCGTGTGGCCGTAGACGACCATGGCCCGGCCGCGGTACTCGTCGGCCCACGGGTAGCGGACCGGCAGGCCGTACTCGTCGGTCTCGCCGGTGGTGTCGCCGTACAGGGCGAAGGCGCGCACGCGCTTGGAGGCGCGGCCGTGGTAGGACTCCTTCAGCCCGGCGTGCGCGACGACGAGCCGGCCGCCGTCCAGGCGGTAGTGGCTGAGCAGGCCGTCCATGAACGTCCGGGCCCGCTCGGCGAACTCGGGCGGCCCGGCGGCGAGCTGGTCCAGCGACTCGCGCAGGCCGTGGGCGACGGTGACCTTGCGGCCGTTCATCGCCCGCACGAGCTTCTGCTCGTGGTTGCCGGCCACGCAGATCGCGGTGCCCGCCTCGACCATGTCCATGACCAGGCGCAGCACGCCCGGCGTGTCGGGCCCGCGGTCGACCAGGTCGCCGACGAACACGGCGGTGCGGCCCTCGGGGTGAGTCAGGCCCTGCCAGCCGAGCTTGGCCAGCAGCGTCTCCAGCTCCGAGCGGCAGCCGTGCACGTCGCCGATGATGTCGAACGGGCCGGTCAGCTCGGTCCGGTCCGACCACGCCTTCTCGTAGGTGATCTCGGCGTTGTCGATCTCCTCCAGGCCGCGCAGCACGTGCACCCGCCGGAAGCCGTCGGCGGAGATCTTGGACAGCGAGCGGCGCAGCTCCTTGCGCTGGCGGATCACCACGCCGGGGCCGAAGTCGCGGTCCGGACGCGCGGCGTTGCGCTCGATCGCCACCTCCTCGGGCGTGTCCAGCACGATGGCGTCGGCCAGCACGTCGTGCTTCCTGGCCAGCTCGATGAGGCTCTTGCGGGCGGGGTACTGGACGTTGGTGGCGTCCACGACGGTGAACAGCCCCCTGGCCAGGCGCACGCCGACGATGTGGTGCAGCAGGTCGAACGCCGCCGGCGTGGCGGCCTGGTCGTTCTCGTCGTCGGACACCAGGCCGCGGCAGAAGTCGGAGGAGATGACCTGCGTGGGCTTGAAGTGCCGGCGCGCGAAGGTGGACTTTCCGCTGCCGGAGACGCCGACGAGCACCACGAGGGACAGCTCAGGAACGCTGATCACGGGTGAAGACTCCCATCTGGGTGGGCGGGCCGACCTCGGGGTCGTCCTCGCCGACGGGTTCGACGGCGACGTGGTAGCCGTACTGGGCGGCCACCCGGGCGGCCCAGGCGGCGAACTCGGCCCGCGTCCACTCGAAGCGGTGGTCGGGGTGGCGCAGGCCGGTCAGGAACTCGTAGCGCACGTTGTGCTCGATGTTGGGGGTGGTGACGAGCACATGGCCCGGGCGGGCGCGGCCGAACACGACGCGTTCGAGCGCGGCCAGGCGCGGCGGGTCGACGTGCTCGACGACCTCCATGAGCACGGCGGCGTCGTAGCCCGCCAGGCGCTTGTCGGTGTAGGTGAGCGCGCCCTGGAACAGCGTGAGCCGGGCCCGCTTGCTGTCGGGCATGCGGTCCAGGCGCAGCTTGCGGGCGGCGATGGTGAGCGCCAGGGAGGAGACGTCCATGCCGGCGACGCGCGCGAACCTGGGCCTGGCCAGCAGCGCGGCGACCAGCTCGCCCTGCCCGCAGCCCAGGTCGATCACGCTCGTCGCGCCGAGCTCTTCGAGCCTGCGCAGCACGGCCTCGCGCCGCAGCGTGCTGAGCGGCCGCGCCTTCCGCGCCGCGCCCGCCTCCTCACCCCCGCCTTCGGTGACGTCGCCCTGGACGCCGCCTTCCGCAGCACCTTCGCCATCGGCACCGGATGCGGCGGTCCCCGCTTCGGCGGCGGCCCCGGCGACGGCTTCGGCTTCGGCGGCGGCTTCCGCGAAGGCGGCCTCGTCAGCCGCGGTCTCCCCGGCGGGGGCCTCCTCGGCGAGCGCCGGCTCCAGCTCCTCCTCGGTCTCGTCGCCCAGCTCGGCCAGCCTGGTCAGCGCGGTGCGGGCCAGCGCCCAGCGCCGCCCGAAGTAGCGCCGGGCGATCAGGCCGCGCTCCGGATGACCGCCGAGCCAGCCCGCCCCCGCCCTGACCAGCTTGTCGATCTCGTCGGAGGCCATCCAGTAGTGCTTGCCGTCGTCGAGCACGGGGAGCAGCACGTAGAGGTGGTTGAGCGCGTCGGCCAGCAGGACGGTGCCGCGCAGGGTCAGCCGCACGTACCGGGACTCGCCCCATTCGGGGAAACCCTCGTCGAGCGGCAGCGTCTGCGCCTCCACCGCCCACCCCAGCGGCTCGAACAGCCGCCGGGCCAGCTCCGGGCCGCCCCGGCAGGGCAGCGCGGGCACCTGGATCTCCAGCGGCAGCGGGGTGCCGGGCAGCTCCGGACGGGCCTTGCAGCGGCCCGCCCGCGCGGTGCGGAAGACGTCGGCGAGCGCGACGGCCAGCAGCGAGGAGGCCGCGTACGGGCGGTCGTTGACGTACTGCGACAGGCTGAAGTCGGGCGAGTTCCGGCCGCGCGAGCGGACCAGCGCGATCGGGTCGACCTCCAGCAGGAGGGCCGCCGTGCAGCGCTCCTCGCCCGCCTCCGGATAGAACACCGTGGCCGTGCCGAACGATTGGCCGAACTCCTGCACGCGCTCGGGATGCTTGTGCAGGAGGAAGCCCAGGTCGGTGGCCGGCGTGGCGGTGGTCGTGATCGTCAGCAGCACGTCCCAAGTGTGCCGTAGCCGGACGAAGCACCGCCAACGGAATTACACGTGCGGCAGGACCTCGGCGGCGATGAGCTCCAGGTGCTCCAGGTCGGCCAGGTCGAGGACCTGGAGGTAGACGCGCTCGGCCCCGAGCTTGGCGAAGGCGCCCAGCTTGGCCAGCACCTCGTCGGGGGTGCCGCACAGGCCGCCCTCGCTCAGCGCGCCGGGGTCCTGGCCGATGGCGGCGGCGCGCCGCTCGATCTCGGCCTGGTCGGCGCCCACGACGACGGTCTGCGCCGCCGACAGGATCAGGCCGCGGCCCGCCTCGTCGGCCGCCTCCCGGACCCGCGTGAACGCCTGCCCGGTGTCGGCCAGGGTGCGGAACGGCACGTTGTACTCGTCGGCGTACGTGGCCGCCAGCCGGGGCGTGCGCTTGGCGCCGAAGCCGCCGATGATCACCGGCGGACGGGGCCGCTGGACCGGCTTGGGCAGCGCCGGCGAGTCGACCAGCCGGTAGTAGCGGCCCTCGAAGGAGTAGGAGTCCTTCGCCGTCCACAGACCGGTGACGATCTCCAGCTGCTCCTCGAACCGGCCGAACCGCTCGCCGAGCGGCGGGAACGGGATGCCGTACGCGGAGTGCTCCCCGTCGAACCAGCCGGTGCCGAAGCCCAGCTCGACCCGGCCGCCGCTCATCTGGTCGACCTGGGCCACGCTGATCGCCAGCGGGCCGGGCAGCCGGAACGTGGCCGGCGTCACCAGCGTGCCGAGCCTGATCGTGGAGGTCTCCCTGGCCAGGGCGCCGAGCGTCACCCAGGCGTCGGTGGAGCCGGCGCCGGGGTCGCCGGGGCCGATGCGCTGGTAGTGGTCGGACCGGAAGAAGGCGTCGAACCCCAGGCGTTCCGCGGCCTGGGCGACGGCGAGCAGGTCGTCATAGGTGGCGCCCTGCTGGGGCTCGGTGAAGATCCGCAGCTTCATGAGGCTCATTATCCGCCCACATCGGACGGCGACCGGAAAAGCCCCGCGCCGTCGGCGAACGCTTGCTACCTTCACCAGCAACCGCTGAAAGTAGCCGATCGATCACGATGGGTGGCATATGTCGCGGAAAGCAAGAGAGTCCGGCACGCTCCCCCGCCCGCTGGCGGTGCTCGCCGCGCTCGCGCTCGCCGGAGCCACGGCCCTGGCGATCCGGATGTTGCCCGCGGGCGCCGAGCCCGCGCCGCCGTCGGGCGCCGCTCCCGTCCGCTTCGCGCCGCCGGAGCGGCCGGCGGCGGTCCGGCAGCCGCCGCGTTCGTTCGTGGGGTTCGTCGACACCGCCCGCGACCCGGGCTTCGACCTGGCGGCCGAGTCGCGCGCCACCGGCGTCGCCCGGTACGCGCTCGGCCATCTCGTCGCCGGCGACGACGGCTGCCTCGTCCGGTGGGCCGGGCCGCCGCGGCCGGCGGGCGACCCGGTGGCCGCGGGGCTCGGGCGGCTGAGGGCGGCGGGCGGCGACGCCTTCCCGGTGTTCGGCGGGCCCGGCGGGGACGACCCGGCCGTCACGTGCACCAGGCCGGGCGGCCTGGCCACCGCCTACCGCAGGGCGGTCGGCGCGTTCGGGGCCGCCGCGGCGGGGTTCGAGATCCGCGACGCCGACCCGGCCGCCGCGCTGCGCAGGGCGCGGGCGCTGCACGCCCTCCAAGGGGAACGGCCGCTGCGGGTCTTCTTCACCCTGCGCCTGACACCGGACGGCCTCGACGCGGCCGACCTGGCGGCACTGCGCGCGACCCGGCGGGAGGGCGTCCGGGTGGACGCCGTCGAGCTGCTGGCCGAGATGGAGCCGCGCACCGGGCCGCAGGGGCGGCTGCGCAGGCTGGGATCGGCCGTGCGGGCGGCGGCCGGGCAGCTCGCGCGGGCCTACGGCCTGCCCGGCGAGGAGCAGGTCTGGGAGCGGCTCGCCCTGACCCCGGTGCTCGCCAGGCCCGGCGATCTGGACGAGCCGGAGGCCCGCAAGCTGTCGGAGTACGCCGTCCGGCACGGACTGGCCTGGTTGTCGCTGCGCGGCACACCCCCCAAACCGGAAATATCCCGCATTCTCTGGAAGACCCACTCCTGACATAGGATTTTCCCCGAATCCAGGGGGTGAGGACGACGATGGCGAGCCGTGCCGCGAGCGCGCGCAAGATCCTCATCCACTGGATGGACGCCATGATCATCCTGCTGGGCCTGGTGTTCGTCACCCTCGTCCTCATCTACACCGCGCGCGGCCTGATGGGCGTCCCGCAGGCGCTGCTCGCGATCGCCTTCCTGGCGGGCCAGTTCACGCTGTTCCCCTCCGTCCTGCGGGCCGCCTTCGACGACCGCCCGCGGCCCACGGCGAAGCTGCTGGTGTCCGGGGCGTGCGCGGCCGGCTCGGTGCTGCTGCTGCCGCACGACGAGATGGCGAGCACGGCCACCTGGCTGGAGACCGGCGTCCTGTGGGTGTCGGTGGTCGCGTTCTACCTGCCGCTGTGGGCCACGGCCTGCCTGGGCGCCGCCGTGACCGTCCTGGTCAGCGCGTACGTCGTGCTGATCACCGACCGGTCCTGGGCCGGCACGCTGATCCCCGAGGCGGCCAGTTGCGCGCTCATGGTCGCGGCCATGCTGCTGTGGCGCTGGCTGTGGTGGACGATCAGGGACGCCAACGACGGCCAGGAGGCCAAGGCGCGCCTGGCCATCGCCGAGGAGCGCCTGCGCTTCGCCCGCGACCTGCACGACCTGCTCGGCCGCAGCCTGTCGGTGATCACGCTGAAGAGCGAGCTGGCGGCCAAGTTGTCGGCCAAGGACCAGGCCAGGGCCCTCGCCGAGATGGACGCGGTGCGCGAACTGGCCCGCGACTCGCTGGCCGAGGTGCAACTGGCCGTGGACGGCTACCACACGCTCGACCTGGACACCGAGCTGGCCGGCGTACGGTCGGCGCTGGAGGCGGCCGGCGCCCGCTGCCTGATCGAGACCAGGGCCGGCGACCTGTCCCCCGCCGGGCGCGCGCTGCTGGCGTGGGTCGTGCGCGAGGGCGGCACGAACGTGCTCAAGCACAGCTCGGCCACCACCTGCGCGATCACGATCGAGGGCGGCGTGCTGGAGATGCGCAACGACGGCGTCAAGGACCTCTCCGCAGCCCCGGGCAGCGGCCTGCGCGGCCTGTCGGAGCGCCTGACCACGGCGGGCGGCTCGCTCTCGGCCGCCCCGACGCCCACCGGCGAGTTCCTGCTGCGCGCGGCGGTGCCCGCGTGAGGCGGCCGACCCGGCTGGACAAGGTCCGCTGGCTGATCGTCTACTCCACCGACATCATCCTGCTGGTGTCCGCGACCGGCTTCTACAACCTGTACCTGCTCGGGCAGAACGTCGACCTGCCCCGGCAGGTGTTCGTGGCCGCCGGCGTGCTGCTGCTGGTGTTCATGGCGCTGGCCACGCGGCCGTTCCGGATCGCCGTGCGCGGCGGACCCCGCCCGACGGCGCTGCTGGCCGTCTCCGGGGTGCTCGCCCTGGTCCTCGCGGCCGGCACGATCCTGTACACCGTGCCGGTGTGGCTGGCGATGCTGGCCCCCTTCGTCCGCCGCCGGACGATCGTCACGTTGTCGGTCGGCTGGATCGCCGTCCTGGTGGTCGTCCTCGCGCTGACCATGGGCCTGCCCGTGGAGATGTTGTCGGCGGTCGTGGTGCTGGCCGTGTTCACCGGGATCGGCGTGGGCGGCGTGCTGGCGAACCTGTGGTTGTGGCGGGTGGCCAAGGAGGCGCACGAAGGGCAGGAGGCCAGGTCCAGGCTGGCGGTCTCGGAGGAACGGCTGCGCTTCGCCCGCGACCTCAACGACCTGCTCGGGCAGAGCCTGGCCGACGTCTCGGCCAGGACCGCCCGCGCCGCCGGCTCGCTGCCCGGCGACCCGGCCGCCGCCGAGCGGGCCATGTTCGAGGTGCGCGACCTGGCCAGGCGGTCGCTGCGCGAGGTGCGGACCGTGGTGCAGAACTACCGGGCGCTCGACCTGGACGAGGTGCTGGCCGGCGTCCGGGCGGTGCTGGAGGCGGCCGAGGTCCGCTGCACGGTGCGGGCCGACACCACGGCGCTGGCCCCGGAGGCGCGCACCCTGCTCGCCACCGTCGTCCGCGAGGGCGCCACCAACGTGCTCAAGCACAGCAAGGCCGAACGCTGCACGATCACGATCGAGAACGGGGTCCTGGAGATGTCCAACGACGGGGTGAGCGGCCCGGTGGGCGAGCACGCGGCCAACGGGCTGGCGGGGCTGGCCCAGCGGGTCGGCGCGGCGGGCGGCGTGCTGCGGGCCGAGCCGACGTCCGACGGCGGCTACCTGCTGCGCGCGGCGGTGCCGGCATGACCACCCGCGTGCTGCTCGCCGACGACGAGCACCTGATCCGCGGCGCGATCGCCGCCCTGCTCGACCTGGAGGACGGCATCGAGGTCGTGGCCCAGGTGGGCCGGGGCGACGAGGTCGTGGACGCGGTCGCCGAACACCGCCCCGACGTGGCCGTGCTGGACATCGAGATGCCCGGCATGGACGGCCTGAGCGCCGCCGAGCGGATCAGCGCCCAGTGCAAGATCGTCATCCTGACCAGCCTGGGCCGCCCCGGCTACCTGCGCAGGGCGATGGCCGCCGGCGTGAGCGGCTTCCTGGGCAAGGACGCCTCCGCCGAGGAGCTGGCCATGGCGATCCGCAAGGTCATGGCCGGCGGCCGCTACCTGGACGCCGAGCTGGCCGCCGCCGCGATGGCCGCCGGCGACAGCCCGCTGACCGAACGGGAGCGCGACGCGCTGCGCCTGGCGGGCGACGGGGCGACGATCTCCAGGATCGCCGGCGAGCTGCACCTCACCGAGGGCACGGTGCGCAACTACCTGTCCAGCGCCATGACCAAGCTCAACGCCCAGAACCGGCTGGAGGCGATCCGCACCGCCCAGCGCATGGGCTGGCTCTGACCTCAGCGCCGGCGTCCTCAGCCCCGGCCCTCTCAGCGCCAGTTGGTGATCCGGCGCAGCACGTACTCCACCGGGCCGTGGCGGTGGGTGCGCAGCCAGCGTCCGCTCGCCCACACGAGCACGGTATAGATCACCAGGGCGACGCCCATCACCGCGATCGGTGACAGCCTGCCCGCGAGGGCGAGCCCGTACCCGGTGAAGACCAGGGCGATGAGCAGCGACTGGCCGACGTAGTTGGAGGCGGCCACCCGTCCCGGCGCGGCCAGGACGCGGCCCGCCGCCGGGAAGCGGCCGATCAGCCGGAGCAGGGTGGCGACGTAGGCGGCGGCCAGCAGGATCGAGGTGAGCGTGTTGACCGCGCCGCCGAGCAGCTCGACCGCGCCGGTCCGGCCGGACGTCCAGGCGTACAGCAGGCCGCCGGGCAGGCCGACGCCGAAGCCCGCCCACTGGACGCGGGCCAGCAGGCGGGGCCGCTGCCCGAGGCCCTCCAGCAGCCTGGACTTGCCGGCCGCGAGCCCGAACAGGAACATGGCCAGCGCGGTCGGCCCCTGGAAGAGCCAGATCATCGCCACCAGCGGCGGGTAGAGCTCGGTCTGCATCGTCAGGAAGTCCAGCGGCCCGCCGGTGGCCAGGGCCAGCACGCGGGCGGCCGCCGCCGGGTCGGCCGCGGCGGGCTGCCCGGCGGCCGGGTCGAGGGTGGACAGCCAGGCGAGGGCCAGCCAGAACAGGGTCAGCACGCCGATGATCGAGGAGCCGGCGATGACGGCCGTCCTCGGTCTGAGCCCGCGCAGGGCCAGCAGGACCAGGCCGAGCACGGCGTACAGGGTGAGGATGTCGCCGATCCACAGCAGCAGACCGTGGGCCAGCCCGATGACGAACAGCACCAGGCAGCGGCGCAACGTCCTGGCCCGCACGCTCGCCCCCGCCCGCTCGGCCGCCCGCATCTGCAGCGTGAAGGAGTACCCGAACAGGAACGAGAAGATGATGTAGAACTTCGTCAGCACGAACGCCGTGATCGCCAGAGCCACGGGCCCGTCGGGGATGGGCATGGCGCCCGACAGCGCGTACCCCGGGTCGGCCAGGAAGCCGATGTTCGCGACCAGGATGCCCGCCAGCGCGAACCCGCGTACGGCGTCGATCTCCTGGACGCGTCCGGCGAGGGTGGTTTGCGTCATGCCCCGACGCTAGGGACGCCTCCCCGCGCGGCGCGTCCGTCCTTGGTCTGGACGGGCGTGACCAAAGGCTCAGCCGGGCGGATCGGCCGCGGCGGCGGCCACGGCGGCATCGGCGGTGGGGTAGACCGGCAGGTGAGCGTCGACCCCGGTGATCTCCAGCAGCCGGGCCGGGGCGCCCTGCGGGGCCGCGAGGTAGACCCGCGCGTCGTGCGTGCGGGCCTCCTGGTGGCAGGCGAGCAGGGCGTGCAGCCCCGAGCTGTCCATGAACGTCATCGCGCTCAGGTCGAACACCACGTGATCGGCCGGACGCGCCCTGGCCTGCCGGACGTGCTCCCGTAATCGCGTGTGGTTGGTGGCGTCGACCTCACCGCACACCTCGATCACGGTCACGCCGGGCAGGTGCCAATGGCTCATCGTCAGCGGCGTCATCGGCGGCCTGTCCGATCCTGGGCGGCCCGCGCCTCCGGAGGCGACCATGGATGCACGATAGACAGCTTCACCCGCCCGGGGTTCCGGCAAACCGTCACGATGAGGTCACGCCTTGGCCGGGCGGCGGCGGTCAGCGCTTCACCAGCAGCGCCACGCACTCGACGTGGTGGGTCATCGGGAAGGCGTCGAAGGCGCGCAGGTCGGTCAGCTCGTAGCCCAGCTCGCCCAGCCACTTGAGGTCTCTGGCCAGCGTCGCCGGGTCGCAGGAGACGTAGACGATGCGCAGCGCCTCCAGCCCCGCGACGCGCTCCACCACCTCGCGCCCGAGGCCCGACCGCGGCGGGTCGACCACGACGAGGTCGGCGCGCTCGATCTGGAACCGGTCGAGCGCCTCCTCGACCCGGCCGCGCTCGACCCTGGCCTGCGGCAGGTCGCGCAGGTTGGCGCGGGCGTCACGGACGGCCGCCGCGTCGGACTCCAGCCCGAACACCGCGCCCTCAGGCCCGACCGCCTCGGCCAGCCCGGCCGCGAACAGGCCGACCCCGCAGTAGAGGTCGAGCGCCCACTCCCCCGGCTCGGGCGCGGCGTAGGCCAGCACCGCGTCGAGCAGCGTCTCGGCCGCCCCCGGGTGCACCTGCCAGAAGCCGCTGCCCGCGACCCGGAACTCGCGGTCGCCCACGTGCTCGTGCAGCACGCCGGAGCCGCGGCGCGGCACCGTGCGGCCCTTGCCCTGGTCGAGCAGGATCGAGGCGGGCGCGTCGAGCTCGGGCACGCTCACACTGCGCCGCGGGCGCGGCGAGACCACCACGGCACGGTCGCCGCCGGCGGAGGCGATGACCTCGATGCCGGCCGCGCCGGGCCACTCGTGGTCTTCGGCGGCGACCGCCTCGACCTCGGGGTGGGCGATCAGGCAGGCGTCGACGACCTCGATCTCGTGCGAGCGGTGCCGGCGGAAGCCCAGCTCGCCGGCGGGCGTGGCGGCGAACTGCACGCGGGTGCGCCAGCCGAGCCCGTCCTTGGCGCCGGGCACCTCCTCCACGACGACCTCGCGCTCGATGCCCGCCAAGCGGTGCAGCTGCTCGGCCACGACCTGGGCCTTGAGCCGGCGCTGCGCCTCAAGCGTGGCGTGCTGCCAGTCGCAGCCGCCGCAGCGGCCGGGGCCGGCGTACTGGCAGGGCGGGACGACGCGGTCGGGCGAGGGCTCCAGGATCTCCACGGCGTCGGCGCGCAGGAACCGGCTGGTCTCCTCGGTCACGTCGGCGATCACCCGCTCGCCGGGCAACGCGTGCCGGACGAAGACCACCCGCCCTTCATGGCGTGCCACACACCAGCCGCCATGCGCGACCGGACCGACCGTCAGCTCCAGAGATGCCTGTTCCACACCCCCACCCTATGGTGAGCCGCCACGGGCGACGTCCTCGTCCCCCGCCTCGCGCCCCGGACAGCCACTTTCCGGACTTGAGTCACTACTGTGGGTGATGATGGACAGAGGTCGGGTGGTGCGCCGGCGGCTCGGATTCGGGGGCACGCTGCTGGCCGTGCTGTTCGCCTGCGCCTCGCTGACGCCGTCGCTGCTGCCGCGCACGTGGCTGTTCCAGGGCGTGATGGGCGCGGTCACCGGCATCCTCGGCTACGGCGTGGGGGCCGCGGCGGGCGCGCTGGGCCGGGCGGCGATCCCGTACCGGCTGCCGGAGCGGGGAAGGCGGGCCGCCTGGCAGATCATGATCGGCGGCTGCTCGGGGCTGACCGTCGTGGCGCTCTGGTACAGCATCGACTGGCAGCGCGACGTGCGGGCGCTCATGGGCATGGACACCCGCATCACCTGGTTCCCGCCGGTGATCCTCGCGGTGGCGGTCACGCTCTTCGCGCTGTGCCTGCTGCTGGCCCGTCTCGTCCGGCTGGCCGGGCGCGGACTGATCGACTGGCTCGACCGGTACGTCCCCGCCTACGTGGGCCACATCGCCGGCGTGCTGATCGTCGCCTCCGTGGTCGCGGTGCTCGCCGACGACGTGCTGTTCTCGGGGTTCCTCAACACGATGAGCGACGTCTCCTCGGTCACCAACCAGGGCACGCATCCGGGCGTGCGCCGGCCCGGCTCGGCCAAGGTGTCCGGCGGGCCCGGGTCGCTGGTGGCCTGGGACTCCCTGGGCCGCGAGGGCCGCCGCTTCACCGGCACCGCCTCCACGGTCTCCGAGCTGACCGCCTTCTCCGGCCGGCCGGCGACCGAGCCCATCCGCGTGTACGTCGGCCTCGGCGCCACCTCCTCGCCCCGGCAGCAGGCCGCGGTGGCCGTACGGGAGCTGGAACGGACGGGCGGCTTCGGCCGTCCGGTGCTCGCGGTGCTCGGCACGACCGGCACCGGCTGGGTCGACCAGCACATCGCCGACTCGCTGGAGTTCATGTACAACGGCGACACCGCCATGGTCGCGGTGCAGTACTCCTACCTGCCGAGCTGGGTGTCGTTCCTGGCCGACCGGCACAAGGCGGCGGCCGCCGGGCGGGCCCTGTTCGAGGCGGTGCGCGCCAGGTGGGACCGGCTCCCGCCCGGCCACCGGCCCCGGCTGCTGGTCGCCGGTGAGAGCCTCGGCTCCTACGAGCTGGAGAACGCCTTCCGCGACCTGACCGACCTGGTCGCCCGGACCGACGGCGCGCTGTTCGTCGGCCCGCCCAACGCCAACCACATCTGGGACCGCCTCACCGCCCACCGCGATCCCGGCACCCCCGTCTGGCGGCCGGTCTACCAGGGCGGCAGGACGGCCCGCTTCGCCCAGCACCCGGCCGACCTGTGGCGCCCCCAGAGCCCGTGGCCGCCGCCGCGCGTGGTCTACCTGCAGAACGCCACCGACCCCGTCGTGTGGTGGTCGCCCGCGCTGATCTACCACCGGCCCGCCTGGCTGGAGGGCCCGCGGGGGCCCGGGGTGAACCCGCAGATGAACTGGTTCCCGCTGGTGACGTTCTGGCAGGTGCTGGTGGACATGACGGCGGCGATGTCCGTGCCGCCCGGCCACGGCCACCGCTACGGCGCCAACATCGTGGACGGGTGGGCCGCCGTCGCCGCGCCGCCGGGCTGGACGGCGTCCGACACGTGGCGGCTGCGGACGCTGGTCAGCGCGCCTTGATCTCTCCCTCGTCCTTGACGGTCTGGTGCCAGGGACGGCGCACCGCGCCCGGCGCGTACGGCTCGGGCCGGCCCTTGAGCCGGTCGGAGGAGTGGAGCTGCCAGGGCACGCTGGTCACCATGACGCCCGGCTTGAACAGCAGCCTGGCCTTCAGCCGCAGCGCGCTCTGGTTGTGCAGCAGGTGCTCCCACCAGTGGCCGACGACGTACTCGGGGATGAAGACGGTGACCACGTCGCGCGGCGAGCGGCGGCGCAGGGTCTTGACGTAGTCGAGGATGGGCTGGGTGATCTCGCGGTAGGGCGAGTCGAGCATCTTGAGCGGCACCGGGATGCCGCGCCGCTCCCACTCCTCCTGCAGCTGGCGCGCCTCCTCGCCCTCGACGCCGACCGTGATCGCCTCCAGCGAGGACGGCCGGGTGGCGCGGGCGTAGGCGAGCGCCCGCATGGTCGGCTTGTGGATCTTGGAGACCAGCACGATCGCGTGGTTGCGGGCCGGCAGCATGGCGGGCTCGTAGTCGTCGGTGATCTCCAGCTCGGTCGCGACCTTGTCGTAGTGGCGGCGGATGCCCTTCATCATGAGGAACAGCACCGGCATCGCGATGACCACGATCCACGCCCCGACCAGGAACTTGGTCAGCAGCACGACGATCAGCACCAGGCCGGTCATGATGGCGCCGAAGAAGTTGATCACGCGCGAGCGGTGCATCTGGTGGCGGACCTGGCGGTCGGTCTCCGTCTTCAGGTGACGGGTCCAGTGGATGACCATGCCGGTCTGGCTGAGCGTGAAGGAGACGAACACGCCGACGATGTAGAGGTTGAGCAGGCGGCTGACGTCGGCCTGGAAGCCCCACAGCAGCAGGCAGGCGCCGAGGGCCAGGATGATGATGCCGTTGGAGAAGGCCAGGCGGTCGCCGCGGGTGTGGAGCTGGCGCGGCAGGTAGCGGTCCTGGGCGAGGATCGAGCCGAGCACGGGGAAGCCGTTGAAGGCGGTGTTCGCGGCCAGGAACAGGATGAGCGCGGTCACCGCGGAGATCACCACGAACGGCAGCGAGCCGCCGCCGAACACCGCGTCGGCCACCTGCGAGATGATCGGCTGCTGGTAGTAGCCCTCGCCGACCGGGGTGCCGTCGGGCCTGAGCAGGTCGTGTGCGACGACGCTCGGCTCGGCCACCCGCACGCCGGAGGCCAGCCCCAGCGCGATGATGCCGCCGAACATGGTGATGGCGATCAGGCCCATCATGAGCAGGGTCGTGGCGGCGTTCTTGCTCTTGGGCTTGCGGAAGGCGGGCACGCCGTTGCTGATGGCCTCGACGCCGGTCAGCGCGGCGCAGCCGGAGGAGAAGGCGCGCAGGATCAGGAAGGCCGCGGCGAAGGAGGCCAGGTTCGTCTGCTCGGGCCGGATGGTGAACCCGGCGCTGGGCGCCCTCAGCTCGTCGCCGAACACCAGCAGCCGGATGCCGCCCCAGGCGACCAGGCCGATCACCGCGAACATGAACGCGTACGTGGGGACGGCGAAGGCGGCGCCGGACTCGCGGATGCCGCGCAGGTTGACCACCGTGAGCAGGATCACGATGATGATGGCGATCGCGGGCCGGTGCTCGGCCACGAACGGGATGGTCGCGCCGACGTAGTCGACGCCGTTGGCCACCGACACGGCGACGGTCAGCACGTAGTCGACCATGAGGGCGCTGGCGACGGTGAGCCCCGCGTTCTTGCCCAGGTTGGTGGTGGCCACCTCGTAGTCGCCGCCGCCGCTCGGATAGGCGTGCACGTTCTGCCGGTACGACGCCACGACCGTGAGCATCACCACCACGACGGCGACGGCGATCCACGGACTGTAGGAATAGAACGAGACGCCCGCCAGCGACAGGATGACCAAAATCTCCTGCGGGGCGTAGGCCACCGAGGACAGCGCGTCACTGGCGAAGACCGGCAGGGCGATGCGTTTGGGCAGGAGTTGCTCGTGGAGCTGCCCGCTTCGCAGGGCACGTCCCACGAGCACGCGTTTGACAAGATCCGTTACCTTCGCCACGTAACGAGATGCTAGCCGCATGCCGATGCCCTAAACGCGGCGCTCCCCCATCGGGCCATACTGGTGTCGAGCAACCGGCCGACCGCGAAGTGCGGGGGAGTATGCATATTGTGATCATGGGATGCGGCAGGGTCGGTTCGACCCTCGCCCACATCCTCGAGGACAGCGGCCATTCCGTCGCCATCATCGACCGTGACCCGCAGGCGTTCCGCCGCCTGCGCGCGGGGTTCCGGGGGCGGCGGGTGACGGGCGTCGGCTTCGATCGCGACGTGCTCACCGAGGCCGGCATCGAGTCGGCGGCCGCCTACGTCGCCGTCTCCAGCGGCGACAACTCCAACATCATCTCCGCGCGCGTGGCCCGCGAGACGTTCGGCGTCGACAACGTGGTGGCCCGCATCTACGACCCCCGGCGTGCCGAGGTCTACCAGCGGCTGGGCATCCCCACGGTGGCCACCGTCCGCTGGACGGCCGACCAGATCCTGCGCCGCATCCTCCCCGAGGGCGCCGAGCCGCTGTGGCGCGACCCCACGGGCACGGTCGTGCTGGCCGAGGTGGCCGCCAACCAGGCCTGGATCGCCACCCGCGTCGTCGACCTGGAGAGCCGGGCCGGCGCCCGCGTGGCCTTCATCAACCGCATGGGCGAGGCCCTGACCATCACGGACGAGACCGTGGTGCAGGAGGGCGACCTGCTCCACGTCATCGCGGCCGAGAACGACATGGACCGGATCAACAAGGTGCTCGCCGCGGCGCCGGAACAGGACGACTGATGCGCATCGCCATCGCCGGCGCGGGCGCCGTGGGCCGTTCCATCGCCTCCGAGCTGCTGGAGAACGGCCACGAGGTCCTGCTCATCGACGTCGACCCGCGGGCGATCAAGATCGACAGCGTGCCGCGCGCCGAGTGGCTGCTCGCCGACGCGTGCGAGATCGCCTCGCTCGACGAGGCCGGGCTCGGCAACTGCCACGTCGTGGTGGCCTCCTCCGGCGACGACAAGGTCAACCTCGTGGTGTCGCTGCTGGCCAAGACCGAGTACGGCGTGCCGCGCGTGGTGGCCCGCATCAACCACCCCAACAACGAGTGGCTGTTCAACGAGTCGTGGGGCGTCGACGTCGCCGTCTCGACGCCGCGGCTGCTGAGCGCGCTGGTGGAGGAGGCGGTCAGCGTCGGCGACCTGGTGCGGCTGATGACGTTCCGCCAGGGCCAGGCCAACCTGGTCGAGCTGACGCTGGCCGAGGACGCCCCGGTGGTGGGCCAGCGCGCCGGGTCGGTGCCGTGGCCGGTCGACTCCGCGCTGGTGGCGATCCTGCGCGAGGGCCGGGTGCTGGTGCCCACCGCCGACGACCCCCTGGAGGCGGGCGACGAGCTGCTGTTCGTGGCCAGCCAGGAGGTCGAGGAGGAGCTCGCCCACCTGCTCTCGCAGCGCTGAGCATGGACGCCGGCCGCGCCCGGTCGCTGTTCGAGGGCGCCCGCGTCGCCCGCCTGGCGACGGCCGACGCGGCCGGGGTGCCGCGCGTGGTGCCCGTCACCTTCGCCGTCCTCGGGAACGACGTGGTCACCGCCGTCGACCACAAGCCGAAGAGCACCCACGACCTGGCGCGGCTGCGCGACATCCGGGCGAACCCGCGGGTCAGCCTGCTCGCCGACCACTACGAGGACGACTGGACCAGGCTGTGGTGGGCGCGCGCCGACGGCACCGCGACGGTGTGCGAGGACGGCCACGACGCCGCCCTGCGGGCGCTGGCCGGCAAGTACGACCAGTACCGGCGGCGGCCACCCGAAGGGCCGGTGATCGTGGTCGCGGTCAGTCGGTGGTCGGGGTGGGCGTACTCGGGATGAGCAGGTCGCGGTGGGCGCCCTGCAGCCCCTCGGGCAGGTCGTCGGCGGTGACCCAGCGGGCTTCGAGGATCTCCAGCGGGTCGATCCTGAGCGTGCCGCCGACGAGCCTGGCCTCGTAGGCCACCTCGGCCCGCAGCCCGAACCCGCTGCGCACGCGCAGCAGCCGGCCGGTGCGCACGCGCAGGCCGGTCTCCTCGAACACCTCGCGCTCGACCGTGCCCTCGAACGTCTCGTCCCGCCTGGCGAACCCGGTGGGGAAGCCCCACTGCCGCCCCTCCTGCCACAGACGGTGACGCAGGACGAGCACCCGGCCGTCGGAGTCGCGTACGAGGCCGGTGACGCCGACCATGAAGGTGGCGTGGGTCAGCCACAACACCCGCCAGCGAAGCCGCCCGCCCAGCGCCTTCCACACCCGCGCCACCACCCAGCCCACCACATTCCCCCTCATCTCCCCCAGACTCCCACGCCCACCGACCTCCCGCTCCCCCGCTCCGTCCCCGCCTGGCATGTCGAGCCCGCCGGGTCGCTGCGCCAGGGCGGGCCGGGGTCGTGCGGGGGGCAGGACCGCACCGCAACCCGCGCGGCGGGCGCCGGCAGCTCGCGCGCCACCGCGAACCCGATGCCCGCCCGGCGGCTCACCCCGGTCACCACCGCCACTGGCCCCGCCAGGGACCCTCGTCCATGGCTCGTTCGAGCATCATGGCGGGCCGAGAGGTCAGAGGCGATGAATCTGGCTAAGGTCGACGTCGAGGTCGAAGGGGACGGTCAGCTTGAGCCTGTCGTGGTGGATGCCGGTGAGCGCGTAGGCGCGGGTGGTGGGGTCCCGCTCGTAGACGTATACGAAGGGCTCGCCGCCGTCGTCCTCGACCCGCCAGAAGTGCGGAATCCCGGCCGCGGCATAGAGAGCCGGCTTACGGTCGCGGTACTCGGCCGGGACGACCTCGGCGACCAGCAGCAGATCCTGGGCACGATAGAAGGTCTCGCCGCCGTCGTCGCGCACCGCGCCCGCCCTGACCACGCTGACGTCCGGCTGCGGGCGCTGGCGGGCGCCCAGAATGACGCTCATCCCCCGCCGCACCCGGAACTCCAGGGGGACGGCCCGGCGCAGGCCGGCGACGAGCAGATCGACCACGGTCGAGCGGAAGGACGACTGGGGGCCCGCGCAGACCAGCCTTCCGTCGATCAGTTCCGTACGCGCGGGCAGGTCAGGCAGAAGGTCGAGGTCTTCCGCGACGAGCCCCCCAGGCGCGACCCGCCCGTCCTCCGGCACGGGTCAGGCCGGGGCGACCGGGGGCTTGATGGGGGTGCGGCCGCGGCCGAGCAGCCAGAGCATCGCGGCCAGGGCCGCCACCTGCAGGGGCCAGCCCATCACGATCTTGGCGAAGCCGAGCGCGGCCACCGCCTCGTCACCGCCGCCGAACAGGTAGACCGGGCCCTGCACGGCCACCCGCACCACGCACGGCACCATGAGCAGCCAGGTCAGCCGCGTGCAGAGCCGGACGACGCCCGCGTCTTTGTGCCAGCCCACCGGGTCGTTGGTGACCGAGCCGATGAGGAACCCGACGACCGGCCAGCGCGTGACGATGGACAGCAACATGCCCAGCGAGTACGCGCCGTTCCACAGGATGCCGGGCAGGAAGTAGTCTTTCGCGTTGCCGGTGCGGCTGGCGAAGAACGCCCCGATGGCGATGCCGATCAGGCTGTTGATCACGAACTGCGGCGTGGACCGCTGGACCACCCTGACCAGCAGGAGCACCACCGAGAGCGAGATGCTGACGATGAGCGACGTCTTCAGGTCTTCGGTGACGATCCACGAGACCGTGAAGGCGATCGTCGGCACCGCGGCCTCGATGATGCCGCGGACGCCGCCGAAGGCCTTGGCGAGCTGGGCTCGCACCGCCGCCTCGACGGTCTCGTGCGCGGCCTCTTCCGCCTCAGCACTCACCTGATCAACTCCCTGGGCGCAGTTCGTATCGCGGATTGAACATCACCTTGCGCCCGTCCTGCATGCTGACCAGGCCCTCGGCCTTGACCGTGCGGCCCGGCTCGATGCCGACGATCTTGCGGCGGCCGAGCCACACCAGGTCGATCACGTCGGACCCGTCGTACAGCTCGGCCTCCAGGGCGGGGGCGCCGCCCCGCGGGCGCAATGTCACCGTACGTAGCGTACCCGCTACACAGAACCTGCGGCGCCCGCCACACGACACGATGGGCGTCGCGCCGACCTCGTCGGCGTCTTCCCGCAGTTCCTGGGCCTCGATCTCCGACTGGGTCGTGGCCAGCCGGCTGAAGAAGCCGCGCAATCCCCCGCGTTTCGGAGGCTCTGCCGTACTCATGATGGTTCAGCCTATGTGATGGTAAGCCGTCAGCGAATAGCCGATGGGGGGTCTTGGGAATGTCGCCGGGCTGGGCCGGGCGGGGCCCGGAGAGGTGACGCTCAGCGGGTCTCGCTGATTTCCGGGCCGCGCTTGAAGGGGCTGAACGCCGGGCGTTCGTCCTGCTCGCCGGCCTGCCGCTCGTGCGGACGGCTCAGCGTGATGGGCTCCTCGCGGGCCATCGGCTCGTCGCCGCGCACGACCACGACGTCCTTGACGAAGTCGATGAACGCCCCGGAGACGCGCTCGTCGAGGGCGCCGGGGCCGGTGATGGCGGCCAGGAGGAACCAGCGCGGGCCGTCGATGCCGATGTAGCGGGCCGCCCGGCTGCCGCCTTCCATGGCGACCTCGCCGGCCAGCTCGACGCCGAACGGGCCCTCCCGCTCCTCCAGCGTCTTGGCCTGGGCGACGATCTTGGTCCTGACGTCGTCCCACAGGCCGCCCGAGCGCGGCGCGGCCAGCGCCTGGAGCTGCAGCGAGCTGTCCTCGTACAGGACGACGACACCGACGTGCTGGTCGCCGAGCGAGGCCAGGCGCACGTCGAAGTCGGGGTTGTGCGGCAGCCGCAGGCCGCCGAGGTCGATCCTGTCCGTGTCGGGGTGGGGCTCGTCGGCGTCCCACGGGCCGGACTCGCGGGTAGGGGCCGGGGACTCCTGCTCGGCCACCGTCTCCGGCTGCTCACGACGACGACGTCGGAACACGTTCCTCACTCTCCCTGTTCGCGGGGCCGGAGCCCCAGGCTTGCTTCGGGCCGGCCGCTTCAGCGGCCCGTCGATCCGAATCCGTTGGCGCCGCGCACCGAGCCGGGCAGGCGTTCGACCTCGTAGAAGGCCGCGCGCTCGACCCGCTGGACCACGAGCTGGGCCACCCGGTCGCCGCGCTGGAGGCGGAACGGCTCCTTGGCGTCGGTGTTGATCAGCGTCACCTTGATCTCGCCCCGGTAGCCCGCGTCGACGGTGCCGGGGGCGTTGACGAGCGTGACGCCGTGGCGGGCCGCCAGGCCGGAGCGCGGGTGCACGAACGCGGCGTAGCCGTCGGGCAGCGCGATCGCCACGCCGGTGCCGACCACGGCCCGCTCGCCGGGCAGCAGCTCGACGTCCTCGGCCGCGTAGAGGTCGGCGCCGGCGTCGCCCGGGTGGGCGTAGGACGGCACCGGCAGCCCGGTGTCGAGCCGCTGGATGAGGACCTCCACGTCGCTCACGGGTTCACCTCGAAGTCCTGGTGTTCGGCGGCGATGGCCGCAAGGTCGCCGTGCTCAGCGAAGTGTTCCATGCTCACCTCGATGAACAGCGCCGCCGCGCGGACGGCGACCGGTCCGTCGGGGGCGCCGACGCGCCCCTCAGCCTCAAGGTACGCCTTCCTGCCCGTGATCCCGTTGCACCAGGCGCGCAGGTGGAGTGTCGTGCCCACGGGAACGGGGAGAAGGTAGTCGGTCTCCAGCCGGGCCGTCACATAGGGCTTGTGGAACAGGTAGACCGACATTCCGATGACCTCGTCCATCGCGGCGGCCAGCACGCCGCCGTGGGCGAGCATCGGCGCGCCCTGGTGGGCCTCCCCCACGGTGAACTCGGCCTCGACCGTGACGCCGTCCGGCGTGGCGGCCTTCAGGTGCAGGCCGGTCGGGTGGTCGCCGCCGCAGCCGAAGCAGCGGCTGTAGTGGGAGCCGAGGGAACTGCCCGGCGCCGGGGCGCCGGGATGGGCCGCGGGCGCCGAGGCGTCCGGCGGCGGGGTGGTGAGGGAGGAACGCGTCACGGGTGACGAGGTTACTCGCTGCGGCCCCTGGACTCGCCCTCGACACCGGATCGGAACCACCCGGCCCGCCTCACGTCACCCCGCCGCGGCAACCGCACCCCCGGACGGCGGCTCGCCGGCGGGAGGGGCGCCTCCGGACGGCGGTTCCTCCGCCGGCGGCTCGTGGTGGGGCGGTGGTGGCAGGGCGGGCGGTTTGTGGCGCAGCTCGGGCAGCGCCCGGTAGATCACCGCCGCGACCGGCACGGCCACGGCCGCTCCCGCGATGCCGGCCAGGATGCCGCCGACCGACAGCACCAGGATGATCGCCAGCGGGTGGAAGTTGAGCGCCCTGCCCACGATCAGCGGCTGGAGCACGTGGTTCTCCAGCTGCTGCTCGACGATGAGGATGCCGAGGAAGATCAGTGCGTAGACCAGGCCCTTGGCGCCGAGGGTGACGAGGGTGGCGACGGTGCCGGCGAAGAAGATGCCGACGATGGGGATGAAGCTGGCGAAGAAGATCAGCACCGCCAGCGGCGCCCACAGCGGCACCCCCATGCCGGCCAGCACGATGCCCATGATGAGGCCGTGCACGGCGGCCACGGCCACGGTGCCCTGGACGTAGTGGGAGAGCGTGGTCCAGGCCGCCCGGCCCGCCCGGTCGACCCGCGGCGACATCGAGCCGAAGGCGCGCAGGAACCACGACCAGATGCGGTCGCCGTCCTTGAGCAGGAAGAACGTCACGAACAGCAGCAGCACGATGGACGCGAGCACCTCGATCGCGACGGCGCTGGCCGACAGCACCGTGCCGGTGATGGCGGTGCGCTGGGCGTTGACCATCGTGGCGATCTCGTCGACGTAGCCGGTGATCTGGGCCTGCTTCAGGTGCAGCGGGCCGGTGATCAGCCACTCCTGGACCGAACGCGCGGTGGCCTGCACCTGCGTGACCAGGTTGGGGAACTCCTCGCTGGCCCGCGCGCCGACCAGCCAGCCGGTGCCGGCCAGGACGGCGAGCGCGACCAGCATGGTCAGCCAGGTGGCGTAGATGGGCCGCAGGCCCGCCCGCCGCAGGCTCTTGGTCAGCGGGAACAGCAGCGCGGTCAGCAGCAGCGCGATCGCCACGGGCAGCGCCACGAAGGTGAGCCGGGCGATCGCCTGGACGAAGAAGTAGACGACCACGCCGACGAGGATCAGGCACCCGCACCATGCGGCCATCTTGGCCAGCACGGGCGGTACGAGTGTGGTGGGGCGGTCGATCTGCACGTGTTCAAGACTGGCACGTCCGGGCCGGGGATGCGCACCGATAAAACGCCGGGATGCCGGACGGGCGGTGAGGGAGGCGCCCCTCACCGCCCGTGCCGGACGGCCGTGCCTCAGCCCAGGTGCACCTCGACGGTCAGCACGTCGCCGCCGTCGAGGACGAACTCCTCGACGACTCCGGCCGCGCACAGGTCGTCTTGGGCCTGCCGGACGAGATCGGCCTCGGGCCCCGTGACGGTCAGCCTGGACACCTCGGCCCGCATCGACAACTTGGCCTCCGACTTGGCCTTGCGGATCCGACGCAGCACCTCCGAGGCCACGGTCAGCACCGCCGGGTCGCCCGTGCCGCGCTCGGGAGCCGGCCAGGCGGCGCGGTGGACCGAGCCCTCGCGCCACCAGGACCACACCTCCTCGGTCACGAACGGCAGCACCGGCGCGAACAGCCGCAGCAGCACGTCGAGCGCCTGCCGCAGCGCCGCGTGCGCCGAGGCGGCGGCCGGCCCGGACTCGTACGCCCGCGCCTTGACCAGCTCCAGGTAGTCGTCGCAGAAGGACCAGAAGAACCGCTCGACGGCCTCCAGCGCGCGGGTGTGGTCGTAGGACTCGAACGCCTGCGTGGCCTCGCGGGCCATGTCGGACAGGGCGGCGAGCATCGACAGGTCGACCGGCTCGGTGACCTCGCCGTCGCTGCCGGCCAGCCCGAGCACGAACTTCGAGGCGTTGAGGATTTTGATCGCCAGCCGCCTGCCGATCTTGAGCTGGCCCACGTCGAACGTGGTGTCCACGCCGTAGCGGCCGTTGGCGGCCCAGTAGCGGACGGCGTCGGAGCCGTGCTGCTCCAGCAGGTCGAGTGGGGTGACCACGTTGCCCTTGGACTTGGACATCTTCTTGCGGTCGGGGTCGAGGATCCAGCCGGAGATCGCCACGTCGGTCCACGGCAGCGCGTCGAACTCCAGGTGGGAGCGGACCACCGTGGAGAACAGCCAGGTGCGGATGATCTCGTGCGCCTGCGGCCGCAGGTCGTAGGGGGACACGCGCCGGTAGAGGTCGTCGTCGCTCGCCCAGCGGCCGGCGATCTGCGGCGTCAGGGACGAGGTCGCCCAGGTGTCCATGACGTCGGGGTCGGCCATGAACCCGCCGGGCACGCCCCGCTGCTCCTCGCTGTAGCCGGGCGGCACGTCGGAGGACGGGTCGACCGGCAGCGACTCCTCGGCCGGCAGGATCGGCGCGTCGTGGACCGGGTTGCCGGCCTCGTCCAGCGGATACCACACCGGGAACGGCACGCCGAAGAAGCGCTGGCGGGAGATCAGCCAGTCGCTGGTCAGGCCCTCGACCCAGTTGTCGTAGCGCACCCGCATGTGCGGCGGGTGCCAGGCCAGCTCGCTGCCGCGTTCCAGCAGCCGGGCGCGCAGCGCCTGCTCGCGCCCGCCGTTGCGGATGTACCACTGGCGGGTGGTGACGATCTCCAGCGGCTTGTCGCCGCGCTCGTAGAACTTCACCGGGCGCTGCACCGGACGCGGGTCGCCGTCGAGGTCGCCGGACTCGCGCAGCAGCTCGACGATGCGCTCGCGCGCGCTGTGGACGGTCTTGCCGGCCAGTTCCTTGTACGGCTCCGGCTCCACGCCGTCGGGCGGCTCGGGCAGCAGCCGGCCGTCCCAGCCGATGACCGGCCGGGTGGGCAGGTGCAGCTCACGCCACCAGGTGACGTCGGTGACGTCGCCGAACGTGCAGATCATCGCGATGCCGGACCCCTTGTCGGGCTCGGCCAGGTGGTGGGCCAGGATCGGCACCTCGACGCCGAACAGCGGCGTGAGCGCGGACGTGCCGAACAGCGGCTTGTAGCGCTCGTCGTCGGGGTGGGCGACCAGCGCGACGCAGGCCGGGATCAGCTCGGGCCTGGTCGTCTCGATCCAGATCGGCCCGCGCTCGCCGTAGAAGGAGATGCGGTGGAAGGCGCCGGGCCACTCGCGGTCCTCCAGCTCGGCCTGGGCCACCGCGGTGCGGTAGGTGACGTCCCACAGCGTGGGCGCCTCGGCGAGGTAGGCCTCGCCGCGGCCGAGGTTGCGCAGGAACGCCCGCTGGGAGACCGCCTGCGACTCGTCGCTGATCGTGGTGTAGAGCAGGTCCCAGTCGACCGACAGGCCGACCCGGCGCCAGACCTCCTCGAACGCCTTCTCGTCGATGGCGGTGAGCTGGTGACACAGCTCGACGAAGTTGCGCCGCGAAATCGAGATCTCACGTTTGCCCGGCTTGTCCGGTGGAACGAAGTCAGGATCGTACGGCAGCGACGGATCGCAGCGCACCCCGTAGACGTTCTGCACCCGCCGCTCGGTAGGCAGGCCGTTGTCGTCCCAGCCGATGGGGTAGAACACCGACTTGCCGATCATCCGCTGGTAGCGGGCCATGATGTCGCTGTGGGTGTAGGAGAAGACATGACCGACGTGGAGGGAGCCGGACACGGTCGGCGGCGGCGTGTCGATGGAGTAGACCTGCTCGCGCGGCTTGGACCGGTCGAAGCGGTAGGTGCCCTCCTCCTGCCAGCGAGCTACCCATACCTGCTCCAAGCCGTCGAGGGTCGGCTTTTCCGGCATGGATGCATGGCGTAGTCGCTGTTGAGTCATGCCTCCTTATGGTACGGCTTCGGGGGCCCGGCAAGCGTTAGAGACTAGTGTTCGTTACATAGGGGAAGGGAGTTGGCATGGCGGAGGACAAACCCGACATCGCCTGGCGCGTCATCGGTGGTCTGGTGGGCATGGCGACCGCCTGGGGGATGAGGAAGCTCCTCGGGTTCGTCTGGGTCAAGGCGACCGGCAAGGAGCCGCCCCTCGACGACGACTCGCCCGAGGTGAGCATGGGTGAGGCGATCGGTTACGCGATCCTCACCGGCGTCGGGATGTCCGTGGCGCAGATCGTGGTCAACCGGACCGCCAAGAAGCGCTACGACGCGTGGAAGTCTGTGAAGCAGGTGACTCAAGGGCACTGAGGAACTCGCTCGCCCAGCGGTCCACGTCGTAGGTGGCCACCCGGCGGCGCATCGTGCGCATCCGCCGGGCCAGCTCGTGCGGCGTGGCCCGCATGGCGGCGATCATCTGCCGCTTGACGTCCTCGATGTCGTACGGGTTCACCAGGTACGCCTGCCGCAGCTCGTCGGCCGCTCCGGTGAACTCGCTGAGCACCAGCGCGCCGTGCAGGTCGTGGTGGCAGGAGATGTACTCCTTGGCCACCAGGTTCATCCCGTCGCGCAGGGGCGTGACGACCATGACGTCGGCCGCCAGGTAGAGCGCGGCCAGCTCGTCGTGGCCGTAGGACTGGTGGAAGTACTGGATCGGCTGCACCCCGATCTGGGCGTGCTCGCCGTTGATCCGGCCCACCTGCAGCTCGATGTCGTCGCGCAGCTTGCGGTACTCGTCCACGCGCTCGCGGCTCGGGGTGGCGATCTGCACGAAGACCGCCTCGTTCGGGCGCAGGCTGCCGTCCTTGAGCAGCTCGCCGAACGCCTCCAGACGCTGGCCGATGCCCTTGGTGTAGTCGAGCCGGTCCACGCCGAGCAGCACGTGCTCGGGATCGCCCAGCTCGCCCCTGATCTCCTTGGCCCGCGCCACGACGTGCGGCTCGCGCACCAGCGTGTCGAGCTGCCCGAAGTCCACCGAGATCGGGAACGCCTGCGTGGTCACCACCCGGTCGTCCAGGAAGATCTCGTTCCCCTTGTACGGCAGCCCGAGCAGCCGCCGGCACAGCCTGCGGAAGTTCGAGGCGCCGCCGGGCAGCTGGAAGCCGACCAGGTCGGCGCCGAGCAGCCCCTCGACCAGCTCCTTGCGCCAGGGCAGCCGCCAGAACAGCTCGACGGGCGGGAAGGGGATGTGCAGGAAGAAGCCGATCCGCAGGTCGGGCCGCAGCCGTCGGAGCATCGCGGGCACGAGCTGGAGCTGGTAGTCCTGCACCCAGACGACGGCCCCTTCCTCGGCGGCCTCGGCGGCGGCCGCGGCGAAGCGCTCGTTGACCGAACGGTAGGTCTCCCACATCTCCCGCTCGAACACCGGCGGCGCCACCAC